>DAOUEO010000001.1:0-5367 GCA_034430455.1 Dehalococcoidia bacterium
CTGGCTCGCCGATGTCAACGACAGCAAGCTCCTCACCGCCCCCCAGCGGGAGCGCCTGGCCGGCCGTATCCGGGAGAAGGCCCTCGCCGTCGGCCTCGGCCTCCAGACGCCGCAGCGCATCGACGAGCTGGGCATCGCCGTCGCCGGCCGCCTCGCCATGGCCCAGGCCCTCGCCGCCCTCGACCCCGCCGCCGAGTACGCCCTCATCGACGCCTTCACCCTTGCCGGCGTCGACCTTCCCCAGGAGGGGATCATCCACGGCGACGCTCTCTGCCTCTCCATAGCCGCCGCCTCCATCGTCGCCAAAGTGGAGCGCGACAGAATGATGGTGCACTACGACGGCCTCTATCCCGGCTACGGCTTTCGCCGCCACAAGGGCTATCCCACCCCCGAGCACCTGCGGGCCCTCGCCGGCGACGGCCCCTGTCCCATCCACCGCCGCTCCTTCGCCCCCGTGCGCGCCTGCCTGACGTGCGAGCCCGTCGAGGCGGCCGTATGAGCGGCGACAGGCGGCGTCTGGGACAGTTCGGCGAGAGGATCGCGGCCGCCCGCCTCGAGGCCGAGGGCTACCGCATCGTCGAGCGCAACTTCCGCTGCCGCGAGGGGGAAGTTGACATAATAGCTGAGAGCGACGGCTGCCTTGTCTTCGTCGAGGTGCGGACCCGTCGGGGCGACGCCATGGGTGAGGCCGTCGACTCGCTCACCCCGTTGAAGGGCGCCCGCATCACCGCCGCGGCGGAGGCCTACTGCCAGGGGCGTCCCGGCCTCCCGCTGGAGCGGCGCATCGACGTCATAGCCGTCGACCTCACGCTGGAAGGGCGCGTCCTCCGCGTGGACCACATCGAGAGCGCCTTCGCCGGCGACGAGCTGCCCAGCCTCCCGCCGCGCTAGCTTCGCCATGTTCAAGCTCTCCTCTTTCCGACAAAGGGTCTTCCGCGAGTGCCGCCGCCGCTACAAATACCAGTACGTCGAGCGCATCCCCACCCGCCCCAACCCCTACAACACCATGGGCGCCCACGTCCACGCCGCCCTGAAAGACTTCTTCTCCCTCAACGCCCCCGACGAACGCACCCCCGACAGGCTCGTCGACCTCCTCCTCGAGAGCTGGCAGCACAACCGCGCCGGCTTCAGCGACCTCGCCGACGAGGAGCGCTGGCGGCAGCGCGCCCTCTCCCAGATGCGCACCTTCGCCCAGATGCACGACCTCACCGCGCGGCCCCTCCACCTCGAAGGCTACTTCGAGGTGCCCGTCACCTCGAGCCTGGCCCTTCTGGGCCGCGTCGACCGCGTCGACGAAGAACAAGACGGCCTGCACGTCATCGACTACAAGACCGGCCGCCGCCCCCAGGAGGTCGACGCCGACCAGCTTCACCTTTATACTATTATCCTGGAGCGAAGTGAGGGCCGCCCGGTTGCCCGCGCCTCCTACCTCTATCTCGACGACGGCAGCGTCTGGACGGTCGCGCCGGAGCGCTCGCGCCTGGAGGAGACCCTGGCCATGACCATCGCCACCTACGAGGAGATACTGGCCGAGCGGGACTACACCGCCAGCGTCGGCAGGCACTGCTCCTTCTGCGACTACCAGGCCATCTGCCCCCAGCGGGAGGAGATCGTCGGCCGGCGGCTGCTGGAGGGCTGGTAGCCATCGACATGCCAATCTGCGAGTCCAAACCCTTCTCGCCGAGGCTTTCTCAGGGTGCTGAAGAACTCGCAGGAGCTGGGGTACAGGGGGCCTGACCGCCTTTGGAGGGCCGCGGATCCGGGGGAGTGCAGAGGGGCGAAGCCCCTTTGCCGGGGTTCAAGGGGTGTCCCCTTGATTTCCCAAGACACCCCTAGGGCGGGCGGGTGGGAAGAACAACGCCTATGTTCCGGCGCGTGTGCCGGAGGCTGTGGGACTCCTCCCGCAGACCGTTTGGACAGAGGGGAGTGCAGAGGGGGCTTGCCCCCTCTGGCGGAGCGGGCAATGCCTATCTATGAGTTCCGCTGTAACCGCTGCCGGAGCCGCGTCAGCGTCTTCCAGCGCCGCGTCGACTCGCCGGTCGGCGCCGTCTGCTCGAAGTGCGGCAGCGGCGACCTCACGCGGCTCGTATCGCGCTTTGCCGTCGTTCGCGGCGAGGACGCCGTGCTCGACACCCTGGACGACGACTCCCTCCTCGCCGGCGTCGACGAGAGCGACCCCCGCAGCGTCGCCGCCTGGGCCCGCAAGATGAGCTCGCGCTTCGGCGAGGAGATGGAGCCCGAGTTCGACGAGATGATAGACCGCATGGAGGCCGGCGAGACGCCGGACGACCTCGGCGAAGGAGATGATGATCTACTGTAGGGGCGGGCCCCCGTGCCCGCCCGGCCAAGATTCATGACCTTGGCCGCCGGCCTCGGCTGAAGGACTCGCAGGAGCGGGGGTACAGGGTGCCTGAGACCTGCCCGCCGCAGGTCTGGGGGAGTGCAGAGGGGCAAAGCCCCTTTGCCGGGGTTCAAGGGGTGTCCCCTTGATTTCCCAAACATCCCTAGGGCGGGCGGGTGGGAAGAACAACGCCCATGTTCTGGCGCGTATGCTAGAGGCTGTGGGATTCCTCCCGCAGACCGTTTGGACAGAGGGGAGTGCAGAGGGGGCTTGCCCCCTCTGGCGGAGCGAGCAATGCCCATCTACGAGTTCAAGTGCCGCGACTGCGACCGCCTGACCAGCATCTTCGTCCGCACGCCGAGCGCCGAGTATGAAGCCGTCTGCCGCCACTGTGGCGGCCGCAACCTCTCGCGCATCATCTCCGGCTTCGCCTTACACAAGTCCGAGCAGACCATCCTCCAGGAGTACGGCGCTGAGCCCAACCGGCCCGAAGACTACCGCGACCCCCGCCAGATCGGCCGCAGGGTCGAGCGCAAGTTCGAGGAGATGGGCGAGGAGATCCCCGAGCACACCCGCAAGATGATCGACGCCGCCCGTGAGGGCGATATGCCGGAGCCGCTGAAAGACCTGTAGGCAAACTTAAAGGAGAGTGCCGTGGACAACGTCGGCCGGGAGCTGGAAGCCATAGTTGACGACATGCGATCCGACTTCGGGGCGAGGCATGCCGCCCGCGAGGAGGGGCTGGCCCGCTGCCGGGCGGCGCTGCGCCACTCCGCCAACGCCATTCGCACCGTCCACCGCGGCGAGTTTCCCGCCGCCGAGGAGCTCGTAGCCCAGGCGTCGGCGCTGCTGGAGCAGGCCCATGCCGCCCTCAGCAGCCATCCCGCCATCTACCATGCCGGCTTCGTCCATGACGCCCAGAAAGAGTACGCCGAGGCCTGTCTCACCCTCGCCATCATCGCTGACCGTCCCCTTCCCACACCCCAGGCGCTGGGCATCGAGTACAACGCCTACCTCAACGGCCTTGGCGAGACCGTCGGCGAGCTCCGGCGCCACCTCCTCGACCGCCTGCGCGCCGGCGACGTTGAGCACTGCGAGCGCGCCCTCTCCGCCATGGACGACATCTACAGCGTCATCGTCACCTTCGACTACCCGGAGGCCATCACCAGCGGCCTGCGCCGCACCGCCGACGCCGTCCGCGGCATCCTCGAGCGCACCCGCGGCGACCTGACGATCGCCGTCCGCCAGCGCGACCTCGAGCGCAAGCTCGACGACTTCCAATCCCGCCTGTAGGGGCGGTCGGCCGACCGCCCTGACCTGCGTCCCCCGTAGTCCTGGTCCGCCGCGCCTGACCCTGAGCCCGTCGCCTCGGGGGAGTACAGAGGGGCGAAGCCCCTTTGCCGGGGTTCCAAGGGGTGTCCCCTTGGAATTGAACAACGTTTCTGGGTGGGAGGGTGGGAAGAGAAGCGCCCATGTTGCGGCCACCACGCCGACGTCGCCCATCGCGCCCAACGCTCCCCACACCAGAAGCCGTGGAGTTGGTCACTCAGACCGCGTGGACTCAGGGGGAGTCCAGAGGGGGAGAATCCCCCTCTGGCAGGGGTTTCAGGGGATGTGCCCCTGATTTCCCTAAAACACCCCTAGGGCGGGTGGGTGGGAAGGATCACGCTCATGTTGCGTCCACCACGCCGACGCTGCTCACCGCTCCCAACGCTCCCCACGAAAAGCTGAGGGATTCATCCCGCGGGGCACGGCTATTGGGGGAGTGCAGAGGGGCGAAGCCCCTTTGACGGGGTTCCAAGGGGTGTCCCCTTGGAACTGAACTACATTTCTGGGCGGGAGGGTGGGAAGAGAAGCGCCTATGTTACGCCGCTAGCGGCGAAGCCGCTCTTCCAGACTGAACGGCGGATACTCGTCGTGCAGCAGCAGCCAGTACGCCTCCACCCTCAAGAACCAGCGCATCACCCCTTCCCCAAACCGCCACAGCCCGTCTGGATAGTGGCCGGTGAACAGTACTGCGAACCAGCCGATCACCGACGTGACAGCCCACGCGATGAACACGAAGAGGAGCACGATCAGCTGAGGGATGATCAGAATGAAGCGGAAGCCCACCGTCCAGCGGTTCCTGTTCTCCGTCGCCGCCGTGAACTCCGCTGACACCGGGTACTCCCCATCGCCGAAGGGAGGGTACTCGTCGCGGAGAAGCGCCTCGTAGGCCAGCGCGCGCGCCCGCCACCGCAGATAAAACTGCTGCAGTGATATGAGGTCCGCGTTCGCCTTCCCCGTGAAGACGATGATGAACCAGTTGATGACGCCCGCGACGCCGGCGACCACCCCCAGGACGCCCGTCCGGTCGCCGCTTGCGCCGATGCCCATGCCCGGGCCTCCCACCAGAAGCAAATGAGGTATGGCCAGGATAATCCGGAAGCCGACCGTCAGCCGGTTCCGTGTCTCCGCCTGCGGCTCCACCTGATAGCTTGTGGGATAAGGCTCCATCTTGCCCTCCTTAGCTGAACCTTGCTCAGAGAGGCGCCTCCTATGGCTGTCCCCCGATTCTATGCCTTCGGTCCTGGCTCTGCAATATAGGCGGCGACCGCCTGCCTGAGCCGCCGCGCGCGACCCTGAGCCCGTCGCCTTGGGGGAGTCCAGAGGGGGAGAATCCCCCTCTGGCAGGGGTTTCAGGGGATGTGCCCCTGATTTCCCTAAAACACCCCTAGGGTGGGTGGGTGGGAAGGATCACGCTCATGTTGCGTCCACCACGCCGACGCTCTCCCGTCGCGCCTAACGCTTCCCCAAGAAAGCTGCGGGATGAATCCCGCAGAACTGCCTATGATGCCCCCTCCGCGTAGGGGCGGGCCCCCGTGCCCGCCCAGAGACGACGGCCCGCATCATATGCCCCCTGTTTCGTCTCTTCTCAAAATGCTACAATGAAGATTCGGCCAGATACGGATTCCCACACCGGAGAGAACAACAAGTGCCGGTCGACGCCATCATCGTCCGCGGGGCCCGCGAGCACAACCTCAAGA
>DAOUEO010000002.1:0-18374 GCA_034430455.1 Dehalococcoidia bacterium
CGACGAGTGGCGGAAGACACGGCGGCTGGCAGCCTCGCGCCTGCCAGCAGATAGTACTCGTCGGCCGGGTACACCAGGTCGACGCTCCAGCGACGGCGGAACGCCCGCTGCCACGGCCGCACGGCCCGGATGAGTTGCCAAGCGTAGGCCGGCGTGCAGGTGGGGAGATGCTGTTTCACCGCTGCCGCCAGCGTCTCCTCGGCGTACCGTGTGACGCCGGCGGGCACGATCCCTATCGACTGGACGGTGGGGTAGAGATCCGCCAGCTCGTGCACGGTGCGGACGAGATGGTCGCCGTCGTTGAGCCCCGGACAGAGCACGACCTGCGCGTTCACCCGTATTTGCAAGTCCGCCAGCCGCCGGAGTTGGTCGAGGATCGCCGGCGCGCGCGGGTTGTCCAGCAGGCGGCGGCGGAGGTCGGGGTCGGTGGCGTGCACCGACACGTTGAGGGGGCTGAGGCGCTGCTCCGCGAGCCGCCGCCAGTCCCCGGCGGTCAGGTTGCTGAGGGTGATGAAGTTGCCGTGGCAGAAGCTGAGGCGGTAGTCGTCGTCCTTGAGATAGAGGGAAGGGCGCAGGCCCGGCGGCAGCCCCTTCAGGAAGCAGAAGAGGCAGTCGTTGTTGCAGGTCCGCACCCCGTCGAAGACCGCCTCCGCGAACTCTATCCCCAGCTCTTCCCGGGGGCGCTTCGCCGCGGCGATCTCGATTGTCTCCCCGTCGCGACTGATGGTGAGGCGGAAAGACTCCTCGACGGCGTGGAATTGGAAGTCGATGACGTCGCGGAGGGGGCGGCCGTCCAGGGCCAGCAGGCGGTCGCCCGGGCGGAGCCCCACCCTCTCGGCGAGCCCCCCCGGCGTCGTGGCCTGGATGAGGCCGCCCTCGCTGGAGGGGAGGTCAGCCATCGCTGGATTCCAGCTCGCGGAGGCGGGCCACCACCGCGTCCACCGCCTCGTCCGGCGTCGAGGCGCCGGCGGTGACCCCCACCTTCTCCCTGCCCCGCAGCCAGTCGCGCTCGATCTCCGAGGCCGACTCGATGTGGTGGGTCTCGGCGCCCTCCTCGCGGGCCACGTCGGCGAGATGGCGCGTGTTGGCGCTCTCCCTCCCGCCGACGACTATCATCAGGTCCACCTGCCGCACCAGGTCGCGGGCGGCCGCCTGCTGACTGGTCGTCGCGTTGCAGAGGGTGTTGATCACCCGCAGCTCCCTGATCCCCTTCAGATGGCGCTCCAGGAGGTGTCCGACGAAAGAGGCGAAGCGCTCCTCCGTCTCCGTCGTCTGGGAGAGGACCGCTATCCGGGAGGGAAGGCGCTCCGTCAGCGAGTCGAGCGCCTCCTCGTTGGGGAAGGCCATCCCCTTGCCGGAGGCCCAGCCGAGCACCGCCCGCACCTCACTGTGCTCGGGGTCACCGAAGATCATCACCGCAAATCCGTCCTCGGAGAGCCGTTTCGCCCACTGCTGAGAGCGGGTCACCATGGGGCAGGTGGTGTCGATTATGCGCACGCCCATCCGCTCGATCTCCGCCAGAATCTGGGGCGCCACGCCGTGGGAGGTGATCGCCACCGGCCCATCGCCCGCCTCTTCCGGCCGGGCGATGACCTGCACTCCGAGCCCTCGCAGCCTCTCCACCACCTGCTGGTTGTGGACGATAGAGCCCAGGCTCTTCATCTGCCCCAGCTCCGCCGCTGCCTGCTCTACCATCTCCACGGCGCGCCGGACGCCGAAGCAGAAGCCCATGTCGCCGGCCATGATGATCTCCATCGCCGCCGTCACCGCGCCCCTTGCCTCTCGACCGGCTCTCCGGCCGCGCTATCGCTATCGCTCTCGCCGTATCGACCGCGGTAGGGGGGTGGGAGTAGGGACGCGATCCGGCTCATGATCACGTCCGTGCAGCGGGAGACCTCCTCCGCCGTGATGCGGGACACGGGAGGCAGGAAAAAGGGGTCTCCGATCACTACCCGCACCCGCGCCCGCCGCAGCCGGACGGCGTTGAGGAGCACCTTGGAGATGCTGATCGTCTCGGTGCCGCTGACGCCGATGGGGAGGATGGGGGAGCCGGTGCGCAGCGCGACCAGGGCCGTCCCGGGGTGGGCGCTGCCCAGCCTTCCCTCGTTGCTGCGGGTGCCCTCGGGGAACATCGCCAGCACCTCGCCCTCGTGCAGGACGCAGGACGCCTGGCGCAGAGCGCCGATGTCCGCCTCGAACCGCCGGACGGGGAAGGCGCCGGCCAGCCGGATGAAGAGGCCGACGATGGGCCAGCGGAGCGCCTCGTGCTTCGCCATGAAGACCAGCCGGCGGGGCGAGATGATCACCAGGATCGGCGGGTCGGCGTTGTTCAGGTGGTTGGAGGCGAGGATCAGGGCGCCCCGGCGGGGCACCTTCTCCCGGCCTACGACCTCGACCCGGGCGAGGAGGAAGGCGATCCCTGCCAAGACCGTCCGCGCTAGCCAGTAGAGGGCCGGTCTCAGGTATTTCATCGCGTCAATGCCATTACCCGCTCCACCACCTGCTCCAGGTTGAGGCCGTCGGTGTCGATGATGACGGCGTCCGCCGCCGGGCGCAGCGGCGAGGTCTCGCGGCCGCTGTCGATGGCGTCGCGGCGGGCCAGCCCTTCCAGGACGTCCTCCAGTTCTGTCTTCTCGCCTCGTGCCGCCGCTTGGCGTTGCCGTCGCCGGGCGCGCTCCTCGGGGGAGGCGTCCAGGTACACCTTGAGCGCGGCGTCGGGCAGCACCGTCGTGCCGATGTCGCGTCCGGCCATGACGATCGCTCCCTCCGCCGCGATGCGCCGCTGGACGGCCACCATCGCCTCACGGACGGCGGGCACCCGCGAGACGAGCGAGACGGCGCCCTCCACGTCCGGCCGCACCAGGAAGGGGGTGGCGTCCTTTCCCTCCACCAGCACGCTATTGTGCCGGCCGCTCCCCTCGGGCGCCGTGCCCACCGTCATGCTCGTCTGGGGGGCTATCTGGGCCAGCCTCTCCTCGTCGGCGGGGTCGACCCCGCTCTCCAGGACGAACCAGGTCAGCGCCCGGTACATCGCGCCTGTGTCCAGGAAACGGTATCCCAGGCGCTCCGCGACGAGGCGGGCGACGGCGCTCTTGCCCGAGGCGCCGGGCCCGTCTATGGCGATCGTCCGCGGCGGCTTGGCGCTGAGAGACGTCTTCTTGCCGATGGCCTCGCTCCCGTTTGTTCTCTCCGGTCTGCAATTTGATTATAGGCAGCGCCAGTTTCGAGGGGCAAGGATGCGGGCCTGTCCTGCGGTCGAGAGCGACGGGGCTATCTCCTGCTCGCGAGCCTCCGCCGGTAGAAGACGGCGCCGCCGCCGAGGCCCCCGCCGAGGGCGAGCAGGCCGGCCCCTATCAGCGCCCATACCCGCGCGCCCGAGCCGCCGGAGTGGGCGCTCTGGGAGCTTTCGGCAGCGGGCTCTGTCTCGTCGTCGGCGGATGGCGCCGAGGCCGTGGCGGAGAGCACGGCTGTCCTTCTCAGGCCCGTGCCGGGAGAGGGTAGAGAGTTGTCCACGAAGTCCGCGGCGGAGTCGGTGTCGTGGCCGGGAGGCGAGCGCTCCAGGCTATGGCCGCCGGCGGCGACGGCGTCCACGGGCGGCGACAGGATCGAGCTGTCTTCGCCGTATGAGATGGCGTCCGCGAGCCGGCCGTCGCTGTCCCGCAGGGTCAGCCGGTCGCCCTTGTCGGCGAGGCCGTTCCCGATCTTTCCACCGCCTAGCACCAGCAGGCTGCCGTCGAAGGCGGGGTAGGCGCTGCGGAACGCCTCGCTGGCGGCGGCGACCACGGCGAAACCGGCGGGCGGAAGCGTCAGCGGGGGCAGACGGTCGCCGGCCCCGTTGTCGCTTATCGTCCAGTCGGCCAGCTCCACCGGCTCGCCGCCGGCGTTGTACAGCTCCAGCCACTCGCTGCCCGCCTCGTCGCCGGATTGGGCCGGGTGGTACAGCACTTCGTTGATCTTGACCTGATAGGGCGATCTCTCGGTCACCACGGCTTGGCTCAGCACCTCCGAGAGCCGCTCAGTCGCCGTTGGAGGGCCCGCCGCCGGGCCTTCCAACGGCGCTTCCGGCGCTGGAACGGAGGGCACTGGGGGACTGACCGGCATCCCGGGAAGCGCCTCGTACAGGCTCATGTCATCGAAATAGATCGCCGCTCTGGCTGAAGATAGGGGCACCAGCATCACCCTCACCTTGGCCGAGCGCACCCCCAGCGGCACCAGCATCGCTCCCGTCGTGAGGTATCGAAAGGAAGGGTCGCCGCCGGTCAGCCGCTCGGTGGAATCGACGCTGGCGAAGGCGCTTCCGCTGCCGTCGTCGCTCGCATACCAGGAGACGCGGAGATAGACCTCCTCCACGCCTGGATCATCCAGGAGGACGTGGCCCTCGAACACGTAGGTCCGATCGGGCTGCACGTTGACCGGCTGGTATGCCCACTTGGTGGACTCGCTGTCGCTTGTGTAGGCAGCGGCAAAGCTGCCGCTCCGGCGATGGGTCGCGGTCTGCTGCAAGCTGCCGCCGTAGTCTTCCCAGCCTACCAGAGCAGCGTCGTTCGCCTCCTCGAATCCGCCGTTCAGCAGGCAGCCGGTGGCCATGCCGGGCGGCGTCGGTGTGGGCGCCACCGTCGATGTGGGCCCTGGCGTGGGCGTGGGCCCCGGCGTGGGCGCTGACGTGGAGGACGGCAGCGGTGTCGGTGTCGCCGCCGGCGTGTGCGTCGGCGGCGTGGTGGGGGCTGGCCGCGGGCCGTCGAAATGGACATCGTCGATGTAGACCCGAGCGCCGATCGAATCCGACATCACGCGAATGGAGATGGCTGCCCACGTGAAGCCGGGGGGAGGCTCAACGGCGCTGACGGACAGGGATCGATAGACGTCACTGTCGTCGGTAAGCCGCACGAAAGGTTGGTCATCCTCATAGGGGCCGTTGCCGTCATGCCAGACGATTCGCGCCTCAACGGAGAGAACACGGGGGTCATTCATCAGGATGGAGGCTGTGAGCGTGTAGCTGCCGCCCGGCTGTACGGGCACGAGCTTGTGCTGGACAAGGCTGCTGGGTTCCACGTTGGTGTCGAACACAGCGGCGCAGTCGCCCTCCGCAACCAGCGCGGGCTCACAGACAACGTCAAGGATCCCCGTGTCTGATATCCAGCCCGCCGTGCCGTCCTCGAAGCCTCCATTGGAGAGCAGCTCCTCCGCTCTCGCGCCGGTGAGCCCGCAGAGCGCGACAAACGAGAATACGATCGCCAAGGCTGGTGCGGCCTTCGCCAAGCTGCTCCGCACGCTGCGCGCTCCTTGCGAGTAGGAGGTCGGCGGAAGGGATTTAGGCCTGTTGCCGCCGGTTTCCTACGGGCGTGTCCCTGCCTCTTGCCGTGTCGGATAGCCCGAGTCTGTTGCCTGCCTGCGAGTTGTGCCGGTGACGGGAGACGGCGACGAACCTTCGTCGCCATCACTGTCTCCTGTCTACAAGAGACGGCTCAGCCGGAGTGCCGCCGCCGCCGCAGCCTGATCTGCCTCAGAACGATGGTCTCGCTCTCGATCTGGGCGTCGGGCTCCTCCTGATCATCCTGCTGTTTCTCGACCGGGACTGATTTCTTAGCGTTGCTTCTCAACGCCGGCAGGAGAGAGCGGGGCCTGAACAGCCTCTTGATCAGCCGCTTGAGGACGATCTCCGCCAGCGTGCCGGCGGCGATGGCGGCTGCCCCCTGAACGACGATCGGCACCGCCGGCCGGTAGACGACCGGCGGGTAGTTACGGCGGACAGCGGGCACCCGCGAGCCGGTCAGCGACGCGCCGCAACTGCGGCAGAACCCGTCGTCGGGGTCATGGGAGGCGCCGCAGTGCTCACAGATGAGGAACTGGCCCTCGCGGGGGGCATCGTCTTCTATCATGGCGACGGCAATTATACCAGTGCTGGTACGGCGTTACAATGCGTGCCGGTCGATGATTGGCCGTCTGTCAGCGGCCGCGCCACGCCTCAGCGCGACGGCGGAGCTTCGCCCAGGTGCTGGCCAGGTGCACCAGAGGGACGCTCCTGTGCCCCACGATCCGCCCTCGACGCAGCGCTTCCAGGAACTCCTGAGGCGTCTCGAACTCGGCCATCTCGACGTAGGCGCTGCCCACCTCCAGGAGGGAGTGGGCGTCGCTGCCGGCGCTCATGGGCAGGCCGAGAGCTTCGGCGAAGCGGCGGGCCTGCGCGTTGTCGGCGGCGAAGGTGACGCGGGCGTTGAACGCCTCGACGATGTCGATCTCCGATAGGATGCGCTCGCGGGCGGCGCTGCGCAGGGGCTCCCGCCGCACGCGGTCGAACGGGTGGGGCAGGCACACCAACCCGCCCTGCTCCTTGATCTGCCGCACCGTCTCTTCGGGCGACAGGCCGGCGGGGATCTCCTCCTTCAGGAAGAGCCCGATGATCTCTCCCTCGCTGGTCTTCACCTCCTCGGCGACGATCACGGGGAAGGAGGCGATCTCTCGGACGGCGAGCGCTCCCTCGATGCTGTTGTGGTCGCTGACGGCGAGGCAGTTGATGCCGCGGTCGAGGCAGCGCGCGACCAGCTTGGCGGGCGTGGTGAGGCTATCGGGCGAGCGGTCGGTGTGGATGTGGAGGTCGGCCTTCAGCATCACTCCGGGGAAAGCTCCTCATCGTCGCCGGCCGCCCCGATATCCTCCGGCTCCGGCGCGGCGTAGGCGGTGAACGTCTCCTTGAGCCGCCTGACCTTCAGCTCGGCGGCGTCCAGCGTCTCCTGGCAGCGCTGCGCCAGCGTCATCCCCTCCTCGTAGAGGGCCAGCGACTGGTTGAGCGTCAGGCCGCCCTCCTCCAGCTTCGCCACCGTCTCTTCGAGGCGGCGGAACAGCTCCTCGAAGCTTTCCTTGCCTTTGCCGGTCGCCATTCTCCGCCTGCCTTGGACTATCGGTCGGGGAAGAGGGCGGGCTGTGTCGCGGTCTCCCTCTTCTTCGCCTTCGCCGCCTTCTTGCGCCCGCTCTGCTCCACCCGCGCCGCGAAAGCGCCGTCGCTGACGCGGATGCCCAGCCGATCACCGCTCTTGACGCCGCGCACGCTCCTCACGATGTCGCCGTCGCGCTCCACCAGCGCGTACCCCCGCTCGAGAGTCGCCTGGGGGTGCAGCGAGCGGAGTTGCGTCAGAAAGCCGCCGATCCGATCGCGATTCCCCCGCAGCGTCAGGTCGACGGCCGTGTTCGCCGTCCGTAGCATATCGTCCACCCTTTGTCGCTCGCGGTCAACACTCGGCGTCCAGCGCTCCATCCCGCTCACGGCGGCCGCGACCTCTACCTTGCCCCTGTTGACCTGCGACTCGACCGCCGAGACCAGCGAGGCGGCGTGAACGGCCACCCCTATCGACACCTGCCGCCGGTCGGGCGCCACCAGCTCCGCCGCCGCCGAAGGCGTGGGGGCGCGCAGGTCGGCCACGTAGTCGGCGATCGTGTAGTCGGTCTCGTGGCCCACCGCCGACACGACGGGGACGCGGCTGGCGTACACGGCGCGCGCCACCGCCTCCTCGTTGAACGGCCACAGCTCCTCCAGGGAGCCGCCGCCGCGGGCGACGATGATCACGTCGATCCCCGGCTCCTCGTTCAGGGCGGCGATCGCGGCGACGATGCCCGGCGCCGCCTCCGCTCCCTGGACGGCCGACGCTGCCAGCACCACCTCCGCCAGCGGCCAGCGCCGCTCCAGGATCGAGCAGATGTCATGGAAGACGGCGCCCGTGGGCGAGGTCACGACGCCGATGCGCCGCGGGAACGCTGGCAGCCGCCGCTTGCGCGACTCGTCGAACAGCCCCTCCTGCTCCAGCCGCGCCTTCAGCCGCTCGAACTCCATCGCCAGGACGCCCATCCCCTCGGGCTGGACGAAGTCGACATAAAACTGTAGGTCGCCCCGCACCTCGTAGAGGGAGATGCGGCCGTGGGCGACCACCTGGGCGCCGCCCTCCACCAGCGAGGCGGGGTCGCCCTGCACCGATGCTCCTCGGAAGAAGACGCAGCGGAGCTGGGCGTCGGCGTCCTTGAGGGTGAAGTAGAGGTGGCCGGCGGCGGAGCGCGTCACGTTCGACACCTCTCCGCTCACCCAGAGGTCGGCGAGGTGGGCGTCGCTCTCCAGCAGCTCCCGCAGGTAGGCGGTGACGTTGCTTACGGGGTAGACCTGCATGTTGAGGCCGGGCGCCTACGTGGAGGCGCGTTCCAGGTATTCGCCGCTGCGGGTGTCGATCTTCAGCGTATCGCCGGTGTTGATGAACAGCGGCACCCGCACCGTCAGCCCCGTCTCCATGCGGGCGGGCTTGGTGCCGCCCTGGGCGGTGTCGCCGCGGAGCCAGGGGTCGGTCTGCTCCACCCGCAGCTCGACCGCCACCGGCAGCTCGATGCCGATCGCCTCGTCGCCGTAGGTGAGGATGTCGCAGGTTGAGTTCTCGCGCAGATAGTTGAAGGCGTCGCCGAGGCGGTCCGTATTGATGGCGAGCTGGTCGTAGGTCTCCGTGTTCATGAAGTGGTGGATGTCGCCCTCGGCGTACAGGTACTGCGCCTTTTGACGGTCAACGCGGGCGCGCGTGAAGCGCTCCCCTGCCTGCACCGTCCGCTCGATCGTGTGGCCGCCGCGGACGTCGCGCAGCTTGAGCCGCACCTGGGCGCTGCCGCGTCCCATCTTGATGTGTGAGTAGTCGAGCACCTGGTACAGCACGTCGTCAATCTCGATTGTCACGCCCTTCTTCAGATCACCGGTCTCTATCATCGCTCATGCCCTTGTCTAGTCGATCTTAGGGGCTCGCGTCAGCGCTCGCAGCCTGCCGTTCTCCATCACCGTCAGGTCCTCGATGCGGACGCCGCCCCAGCCCTTGATGTATATCCCCGGCTCGATGGTCATCACCATGCCGTCGGCCAGCACGTCGAAGGAGCCTTTCCCCAGGCGGGGCGCCTCGTGCACCTCCAGACCGACGCCGTGGCCCAGACCGTGCCCGAACTCATCGCCGTAGCCCGCCTCCGCGATGACGCGGTGAGCGAGAAGATGGGCCTGCTCGCCGGTCATCCCCGCCTCGATCAGTTCCAGGGCGGCGAGCTGCGCCCCCAATACAATATCATAAACCCGCCGGAACTGATCATCCGGCTCGCCCAGGAAGACCGTGCGCGTGAGGTCGGAGCAGTAGCCCTCGCGGCGCACCCCCAGGTCGATGACGATCGCCTCTCCCTCCTGGAGCTTGCGGTCGCGGGGGAAGGCGTGAGGCATCGCGCCCCAGGCCCCGCCGGCGACGATCGTCTCGAAGGAGACGGCCTCGCCGCCGTGCTCGCGCATGTACCTCTCGATCTCCCAGGCGGTCTCTCTCTCCGTCCAGCCCGGCTCCAACCGCTCGCTAAGGTGGGCGAAGGCGGCGTCGCCGAGGTCGACGGCGGCCTGGATGGCGGCCAGCTCCTCCGGCTCCTTGACCGCCCGCAGCGCCTCGACCAGGCCCGTCGTCGCCGCCAGCCGCGGCCGCTCCGCCTGCGGGAGGTCGGCCACGACCTTGGCGAAGCGCTTGTAGGCGGCGTAGGGGAGGTACTCCGCCTCGATGCCGACCCTCTTGCCGCCCAGTCCTGCCAGGAGGCCGGGCAGCCACGTCTCCGTCGGCGACTGCGTGATGGGGTGGAGCCGGAAGCCGGACGCCTGCTCCGCCGCCTGCTCGAAGTAGCGGAAGTCGGTGGCGATGACCGCCTCTTCGGCGGTGATGAGCAGGTAGCCCGCCGAGCCGGTGAAGCCGGAGAGATAGCGCCGGTTCTGGGGATGAGAGACAAGAAGGGCGTCAATGCCCTTCTCATTCAGCTTGCCCCGCAGTCCGGCTATGCGCCCCACGGTCGACGTCGCCATCCGTTTATCCGTTCTTTATCAGCGAGGTCGCTCACTGCTTCGATATCTCCACCAGGGCCCGCAGGGCCGCCACGTAGCCACGCCAGCCCAGGCCGGCGATGAGCCCGCGCGAGACGGCGGCGGTCACCGACTGCTGGCGGAACGGCTCGCGGCCGTAGATGTTGGAGATGTGCACCTCGATGACGGGCAGCCCGCAGGCGGCGAGGGCGTCGCGCAAAGAGAGGCCGTAGTGGGTGAGGGCGCCGGGGTTGATGATAATGCCGGCGGCGTCGGCCGCCTCCGCCTGGATGAAATCGACGATCTCCCCCTCGTGGTTGGACTGGAAGGCGCGCAGCTCGACATCGAGGGCCTGCGCCTTCTCGCGCACCCGCGCCTCGATGTCGGCCAGGGTCAGGGTGCCGTAGACGTCCGGCTCGCGCTCGCCCAGGGTGTTCAGATTGGGCCCGTTGATCAGCAGTATCCTCATTGGTCGGCCTCTCCTTCTTCGGCGTCCTCGTCGCGCCGTCGCGCTTTCTTCCGCTCCTCGAGCACCCGCTGATAGCTGTCGGCTACCGCATCCCAGGCGTCTTCGTAGACCTGGCGCTGGCGGGCCTCCGTCACGTGCAAGTATACCTGAGTGGTGTTGACGCTGGCATGCCCCATCAGCTCCTGCACCACCCGCAGGTCGGCGCCGCCGTCCAGCATGTGGGTGGCGAACGTGTGACGCAGCAGGTGGGGGTGCGCCCGCTTGTCGAGGCCGCAGGCGAGGGCGTACTTGTGGACTATCGACTGTATCGCCCGCACCGACAGCCTCACCCCGTCGCGGTTCAGGAAGAGCGCCTCTTCCGCCCCTTTGGCCAGGCGGGGGCGCCCTTCTCGTAGATAGCGTCGGAGGGCGCGGGCGGCGGGCTTCCCCACGAGCACCATGCGCTCCTTGTTGCCCTTGCCGCGGACGCGCAGCGACCCGCCGATCTCCGACAGCTCCAGGTCGGCGGCGTTGAGGTTGGCCACCTCGCTGACGCGGACGCCCGCCGCGTAAAGCAACTCCAGCAGGGCGCGGTTGCGCAGCCCCTGCGGCTTGTCGGGGTCCGGCGCCGTCACGAGGGCGGTCACCTCCTCCTCGGTCAGGAAGTTGGGCAGCCGGCGGAGACGCTTCGGGCCGTGGACGCCGTCGCAGGGGTTGGTGGACTCCACGCGTCCTTCCTGTCGCAGGTAGCGATAGAACGAGCGGAGCGTGCTTATCTTTCGCCCGATGCTGGCCGGCGCGACGCCCGACTCCATCAGGCTGGCGATGTAGGCCCGCACCGTGTGCCGGTCAGCGGCCAAGACATCGACCTTCGCCTCCTCTGCCAGGAAGGCGAAGTAGGCGCGCAGGTCGCTGGCATAGTTGCGCAGGGTGTAGGCGGAGCGGTTCCGCTCCGCGAGTAGCATGCGCAGGTAATCGTTCAGGAGCGACTCCGCCGCTGGGTCAGCGGGCGTCGCGCCCTTCTGGGCGGTGGCGGGTCTGCCCATGATGCCTTAGACCAAAGCCTCCTCTCGCGTCTTGCTCGGTCTGGCGCCCTGCCAGGAGCACTTCAGGCACTTCGCCTTGTGTCCCGCGCGCGGCGCCAGGGGGCCGCCGCAATTGGGACAGGGCTGCGGCAGCGGGCGGGACCAGCTTGTGAAGCGGCAGTTCGGATAGTTCGAGCAGCCGTAGAACGTCCGGCCGCGGCCCGTCTTCTTAGCGACGATGTCGCCGCCGCACTCGGGGCAGGCGACGCCCACCTTGGCGAGAATCCGCTTTGTGCCGCGGCAGGTCGGGTAGTCGGAGCAGGCCAGGAAGGGGCCATAGCGTCCGCGGCGGACGACCATCGGCCGGCCGCAGATTTCGCACTTCTCGTCCGTGGCCTGAGGCCCCTCGCCTTCGTCGGCGAGGGGCTTACTCTGCCGGCACTCCGGGAAGCCGCTACAGGCGAGAAACCGCCCGAAGCGTCCCCAGCGCACGACCATGGGGCGGCCGCACTTCTCGCAGCGCTCGTCGGTCTCCTCCTCCACCCGCGGCGCCGCGGCGGCCTTGTCTAGGGCGGCCTCGAGGGGCTTGTAGAACTCCCGCACCATCGGCTGCCACTCCCTCTGGCCGCGCGCGACCTCATCCAGCTCCCCTTCCATCTCCGCCGTGAAGCCGACGTCGATGACCTCCTGGAAGTAGCTGGTGAGGAGGTCGTTGACCACGACGCCCAGGTCCTTGGGCCTGAGATAGCGGCCGTCCCTCTCGACGTAGCCGCGCTCCTGGATCGTGGAGAGTATGGGGGCGTAGGTGCTGGGCCGCCCGATGCCGTTCTCCTCCATCGCCTTGACCAGCGTCGCCTCCGAGAAGCGGGGCGGCGGCTCCGTGAAGTGCTGCTCCGGCAGGAGGTCGAGCAGGCGCAGCCTTTCGCCCTCGGCCAGCGCTGGGAGCGTCCGCTTATCGTTGCCTTCCTCGCCCTCCTCCGTGTACTCGCGGTAGAGCTGCCGGTAGCCGGCGAAGCGGAGGCTGGTCTCGCTGGTGCGGAAGGCGGAGACCTCCTTCTCGCGCTGGGGCCTGGCCTCGATCTCCACCGCCATCATGTCGTAGACGGCGTCCTTCATCTGGCTGGCGACCATCCGTTGCCAGATGAGGTTGTACAGCAGGTACTGGTCGCGCTTGAGGACGGCCTTCAGCGCCTGCGGCTCCCGCCGCACCGACGTGGGGCGGATCGCCTCGTGCGCCTCCTGGGCGCCCTTCGCCTTCTTCCGGTAGACCCGCGCCGCGGGCGGCACGAGGTCGGCGCCGAACTTCGCCGCTATGTAGGAGCGCGCTTCGCTCAAGGCCGACTCCGCGACGTGCGTGGAGTCGGTGCGCATATAGGTGATGAGCCCCACATCGCCCTTCGTGGGGAGGTGGAGCCCCTCGTAGAGCTGCTGGGCGACGGCCATCGTCCGCTTGGCGGAGAAGCCGAGGCGGCGCGATGCCTCCTGCTGGAGGCTGCTGGTCGTGAACGGCGGCTGCGGGCGGCGCCGCTGCTCCTTGCGTGTGATGCGGGCGACGGCGAAGCGGGCGTCGCGGAGGCGTTCGAGCAGGCGGTCGGCCTCTTCCTGGCTGCCGATCTCAAGCTTCTTGCGCTTCCCCGCCGCGCCGGCCAGTCGGGCGACGAACGCCTCGTCGGCGGCTGCGTCGGCCTCCTTCGCCAGCCTGGCGTCGATGCTCCAGAACTCCTGGGGCTGGAAGCCGGTGATCTCGCGCTCCCGCTCGACCACCATCCGCAGCGCCACGGACTGGACGCGGCCCGCCGATAACCCCCGGCGGATCTTCTTCCAGAGCAGCGGGCTTATCTTGTAGCCGACGAGGCGGTCGAGGACGCGCCGCGCCTGCTGCGCATCAACCAGCCGCGTGTCGATGTCGCGGGGATGGAGGAAGGCATCTCGGATCGCGTCGTCCGTCACCTCGTGGAAGACGACGCGCTGGTGGGGCATCTTCTCGAGCTCTGCCGCCTGGATCACGTGCCAGGCGATCGCCTCCCCTTCGCGGTCGGGGTCGGTTGCCAGGAAGAGCTTCCCCGCCGCTTGGGCCGCCTTCTTCAGCTCGCGCACGACCGCCTGCTTCTCCCTGGGGACGAGGTACTTGGGCAGGAAGTCGCCCTCGATGTCGACGCCGAGCTGCGACTTCGGCAGGTCGCGCACGTGCCCGATCGACGCCCGCACCACGTAGCCGGCGCCGAGGAAGCCGGCCAGGGTGCGCGCCTTAGCCGGAGACTCTACGATTACCAAAGCCTTCTTGTTCTTCTTCGCCATTGCCTATCCTACTGACTCGCGGGCGCTCTCAAATATTCATTATGCCATGAGGCGGGCATCCCGCCCGCCGTTGAGATGAGTGTGGCCCTGTCGGCCGTCTGTGTGCAATCGGTTATTCCCCCGGTTTACCATGGTTGAGGGCTCGGCTGTCTCCACCGCTCATCCGTATGCCGGGCCCACCTCCCGGACCCGCACGAAGCTCATCCGTCCCACCTGGCGCACCATCCCCTTCAGCTCCAGCATCGCCAGCGTGCTGCTGACGGTCGAGATGGGGAGGCCCGACTCCCGCCGCACCTCATCGATATGTATCGGCTGGGAGGAGAGATATCGCAAGAGTTGCGCCTCCGTCTCGTCCGCCGGGACGACCTCCTTCATCTCCATCTGCTGCGCGACCATCGTCAGGTTGAGCTCCTCCAGGATATCCTCCACCCTGCTCACCAGCTTCGCCTCGCCGTCCTGGATGAGCTTGTTGTTGCCCCGGAAGGTCGGCGCGTAGATGCTGCCCGGGATGGCGAAGACGTCGCGGTCCTGGTCCAGCGCCAGGTGGGTGGTTATCATCGCGCCGCTCTTGACGTCGCCCTCCACCATCAGCACGCCGAGGCTCATCCCGCTCATGATCCGGTTACGGCGCGGGAAGTGCTCGCTCCGGGGCTGGGCGCCCAGAGGATAGTCGGAGACAAGGGCGCCGCGCTCTCGTATCTCCTGCGCCAGCTTCACATGTTCGGGAGGATAGACCATGTCCAGCCCGCAGGCCATCACAGCGATCGTCCGGCCGCCGCTGTCGAGGGCCGCGCGGTGGGCTATGGCGTCGATCCCGCGGGCGAGGCCGCTCACCACCGTCACCTGGTTACGCGCGAGGTCGCCGGCGAGCTGTTCCGCCACCTGACGGCCGTAGGGCGTGGCGCGGCGCGTCCCCACGACCGCCACCGCCCATTCGTCGGCGGGCTTGATCTCGCCGCGGACGTAGAGCACCGGCGGTGGGTCGTATATCTCTTTCAGCTTGGTGGGATAGGACGGGTCGTTCCAGTTGAGGGCCTGGACGTGGTGGCGCCCCAGCTTCTCCATCTCCGCTTCGGGCGATATCTGCGGTCGAGAGGCGAGGATGGACGTTATGGACCCCTGGTCGAGGCCGGCGGCCCGCAGCTCCCCCGCCGTGGCCGTCCAGGCGTTTTCGAGTTTGCCGAAGTGCTTTTCGAGCAGCAGGAAGCGCGCCCGTCCGATGCGGGGTATGAGGCCGAAAGCGACCCAGTACTTGAGGTCCGCGTCTTCGTTCGCCATCGGCCCGACATTGTAGCACAGCGCCTTCGCGAATGCCAAAGTGTGCTGTCGTCCGGCATGGGCCTTCTGCGCGATGGGCTGCGTCGGCGCTGTCGTGGCAACATGAACGCTATTCTTCCCACCCGCCCGCCCTAGGCGCGTTTTGGGGATTCAGAGGGACACCCCCTCTGCACTCCCCCTGGGAAGGAAGGGCCTGGGAAATGTGACCGATGGATTTGGGCAAGGGCAACGAAGGGGTAGCGGCTTCTACTTGTCGTTCGAGCCGTTGCCGTTCGCGGGAGGGGGAGGCTCCTTCCTGACCCGTATCTTCTTGATCCGCCGCCCCAGCACGGAGAGGACGCGCATCTGGAGGCCGTCCGCCTGCACCTCGTCCCCGACCACCGGTATCTTCCCCAGGTGCTGGTAGACAAACCCGCCGACCGTATCGTAGTCCTCGCCCTCTAGCTGGAGCCCCAGGAGCTCGTTGAGGTGGTCGACGCTCACGCGGCCGTCCACGATCACCTCTAGCTCACTGACCTTCTCGACCGTCGGCTCCTCGCGGTCGTACTCGTCCTCGATCTCGCCCACGATCTCCTCCAGCATGTCCTCGATCGTGACCAGACCGGCCGTGCCGCCGTACTCGTCCACCACGATCCCCATGTGGACCCTGTTCGCGCGCATGTCGGCGAGCAGCTCGTCCACCTTCTTCGATTCGGGGACGAAGAACGGCGGCCGCGCCAGGTCGCGCAGGCTGGCGGTCGAGCGGTCGCCGCCGCCGGCGAGGTATTTCATGATGTCCTTCGCGTAGAGCACCCCGACGATATTGTCGATCGTCTCCTCGTACAGGGGGATGCGGCTGTACCCCCTCTCCGTGATGATGCGCGTCACCTCATCGAGAGCGGCGCCGCTCTCCACGGCCACGACGTCGATGCGGGGGACCATGATCTCGTGCACGCTCGTCTCTTCCAGGTTGATGATGCCCCGGATCATCCGCCTCTCCGGCTCCTCGATCCCGCCGTTGCCCTCCTCGGTCTCCATCAGCCGCACCAGCTCATCGCTATCGGGGACGCCCTCCAGGGGCGCGGCGCGCTGGCCGGCGAGACGGAGCAGGGCCCGCGCCGGCAGCTCCATCAGCCACGCGGGGGCGGAGAAAGCGACCCTGAGGGCCCGGATGACCGGCGCGAGGCGGGACTCCCACCGCTCCGGGCTCTGAGCGACTAGGAAGCGGGGGATCGTCTGCAGGAGAGCCAGTACTACAAGACTGCCGAGGGCGGTGAGGACGAGGGCGCTCCAGGTATGACCCGTCTCCTCCAGGACGAGGAAGAGGGCCAAGGCGACGCTGGCGATAATCGCCAGGCTGCGGGCGACGGCTATCGATCGCAGCAGGCTGTGCCGGTCGCGGAGGTAGTCCTCCAGCGCCTCGTCGTGGGGGATGCCCCTGGCGATCAGGGCCCGCACCCGGGTGCGGCTCATCCAGGCCACGCCCGCCTCCGCCGCCCCCACGATGACCAGGAGGAGCAGCGCCGCCAGGAGCAGCACGAGTGCCAGCCAACTGCCGGCGTCCAAGTCTGACCTATTCCCCCTTCTTGCGTCGTATGCGGGCGGGCATGCCGACGGCCAGGCCCCCGGCAGGGACGTTGTGATTGATCACGGAGCCGGCGCCCGTCCTTGCTCCGGCGCCCACCTCGACCGGGGCCACCAGCAGCGTGTCGCTGCCTATGAAGGCGCCGTCGCCGATCACCGTGCGGTGCTTGCGGACGCCGTCGTAGTTGCAGGTGATCGTCCCCGCCCCTATGTTCACGTCGTCGCCCACCTGGGCGTCGCCGACGTAGCTGAAGTGCCCCATCTTCGTGTTCCGTCCCAGGCGCGAGCTCTTCACCTCGGCGAAGTTGCCGATGTGGACGTTCCGGCAGATGTGGGAGCCGGGCCGCACGTGGCTGAACGGCCCCGCGTCCACGCTCGCCTCCAGCACTGCCCCCTCGATCACCGACGACACCACCCGGCAGCGGGCGCTGAGCACGGAATCGATGACCTGGGTGTCGGGGCCGACGGTGCAGTCCCGCCCGATGCGCGTCCGGCCGATGAGCATGGTGTTGGGGTATATCGTCGTGTCTGCGCCGATCGTCACATCAGCGTCGATGTAGATGGTCGCGGGGTCGACGAGGGTCACCCCGTCCAGCATGTGGCGCTCGCGGATCCGCTCCCGCAGGATGGCGTCGGCGCGGGCGAGCTGTGTGCGGTCGTTCACCCCCATCGCCTCCGCGGGATCGGCGGCGGGCACGGCGAGGACGGCGCCGCCCTCGGCGATCGCCATCGCGATGAGGTCGGTCAGATAGTACTCGCCCGCCGCGCTCTTCGGGATGTGGGCCAGGTGGGGCCAGAGCCAGCGGCCGCGGAAGCAGTACACCCCGACGTTCACCTCCGTCGCCGCCCTGACTGTCGGATCGGCGTCGGCCTCCTCCACCACGCCGGTCACGCGGCTCCTGCGGTTGCGCAGCACGCGGCCGAGCCCGTGGGGGTCGTCCACGTGGGCGGTGAGGAAGGTCAGATCCGACTCCTCTTCAACGTGTCGCGCCATCAGGTCGGCGATGGTGGCGGCGGATATCAGCGGGATATCGGCGTTCAGCACGAGGATGTGGCCGGCGTCCCTCGCCAGGGGCTCCGCCTGGGCCAGGGCATGCCCCGTCCCCAACTGCTCGACCTGACGCGCGTAGTCGACATCGCTGCCCAGCGCCGCCTTCACCGCGGCGGCGCCGTGCCCCACCACGGCGATAAAGCGCAGCGACCCCCGTCTCGGTCGCGCGGAGGAGGCCGCTTCGAGGACATGGCGAAGCATCGGCCTGCCGGCCAGGGGATGGAGCGCCTTCGGCCTCTTCGACCTCATGCGCTTCCCCAGGCCCGCCGCCAGGATGACCGCTGTCCAGCTATTCTTTGATGCCATCTCTAGAACGAAATACGAGGCAACGGAGGCCGTTCGTCGCGAAGGCCCGCGTTGCCCGTCCTACTCTCCCTCTGTGGGTGATGCAACAAAAAAGCGGCCGCCGCGCATGCGATCTCGCGCATGCCGCCCGACCGACATTGCCGGTTGGCTCAGGGGGCCAGCCGGAGGTCTATGACTGCTTTCGCCGTCCTCAGGAGGGTCGTCTTCTTTCACCGACGGAGCACAACCCCTCATTGCGCCGGAGGAACATCGTCTCCGGCGGGGCCCGCACCCTCCGCCAAGAATACGAATGGTGCGCCCACCTAGAGATAGTATCGGCGGCGGTCGCACCCTGTCAAGAGGCGACGCCGCCGACGCTGCCCACGCGCACGGGGCCCACGTTCAAGAATTGACACCCCCACGAGGCTGCAAATACAATTCCCCCAGTCATCCCCCAACAACGGCATTCTGATACACTAGTACGACGATACGGATGGAAACCGAACAGATTCGCAAGAAGTGGGTCGACTTCTTCCAGAAGCGGGGCCACAAGCTCATACCCAGCTCCTCTCTGGTGCCGCACGGCGACCC
>DAOUEO010000003.1:0-14911 GCA_034430455.1 Dehalococcoidia bacterium
GGTGGACGTGGTCAAGGCGCTGCTCTACACCAGGCCCTGCCACGGGCGGCGCCTGGGGCTGATAGCGATGACGGGTGGGCAATCGGTGGTGATAACCGATGCCTTCGTGGGAGCGGGGCTGGAGGTGCCGCTGCTCAGCGAGCGGTCGTACGAGAAGCTGGGCGCCTTCTTCAAAATCATCGGCGGCAGCTATCGCAACCCCCTCGACGCGGGCGGCACGCTCGGCTTCGGTGCGGCGCCGTATAACCTGGAGCGGATGCTGAGCGTCCTCGACGAGGACGATAATACCGATGGTATCGTTTTGGAGATAGCGACTCAGTACCTTGTCCGCATGGCGTTGGGGGCTGCGGGCCCTCCCACCGACTGGCTACCGGGGATACTCGCCGCCCACAAGGAGCGGTCGTCCAAGGCATTCATCGCTATCCTGAACCCCGGGCACCTGGAAGCTCGGGCGGCAGAGGAGCGGGTCAAGCTGGCCGAGTTGGGCATCCCCCTTTTCGCAAGCTTCGAGCGGGGCGCGCGCGCCCTGCGCAAGATCATCGACTATCATCGCTTTCGAGCAGGTATGGACTAGACTCCAAATCATGGACACACGACGAGTTGAGGAATCGAGAGGGAAGAATGAAGAAGATCAAAGCGGCCGTGCTGTATGAGATCAAGACGCCCCTGGTGGTGGAAGAGATCGAGATCGACGAGCCAAAGCAGGGCGAGGTGCTGGTGAAGGTAACGGCGACGGGGGTATGCCACAGCGATCTCCACTTTATCGAAGGGCTCTGGCCCTGGCCCGCGCCGGTCGTCCTGGGGCACGAGGCAGCCGGCATAGTGGAGCGCGTCGGTGAAGGGGTGGCCTCAGTACAGCCCGGCGACCACGTGGTTCTCTCGTTCGCCGCCTCCTGCGGCGTCTGCCGCTACTGCGTCAGGGGCAAGCCGTACCTTTGTTCCCAGGGCCTGCCCTCACCGTTCATGAAAGATGGCACCACCCGCCTGAGCAAGGGTGAGCAGCCTATTCATCACTTCATCGGCGTCTCTTCTTTCGCCGAGTACGTCGTCATGTCGGAGACGGCGATGGTCAAGATACGGGACGACGCGCCCCTGGAGAAGGTGTCCGTCATCAGTTGCGCCGTCATGACCGGTGTCGGCGCGGTAATCAATACCGCAAAGGTGGAGGCTGGCAGCAGCGTGGCCGTCTTCGGCTGCGGCGGTGTGGGACTGAACATCATCCAAGGGGCAAAGCTGGTGGGCGCCACCAAGATCATCGCCGTGGACAAGCTGGACAACAAGCTGGCCATGGCCGAGCAGTTCGGGGCAACCCACCTGATCAACGCCTCGAACAAGAACCCCGTGACCGGGATCCAGGCGATCACTGGGAGCGGCGCCGACTACGCATTCGAGGCCATCGGCAACGTGGACGTTATTGCCCAGGCAGTCGACGCGGTTGACCGTGGGGGGATGACGGTGGTGGTGGGCACGCCACCCATGGTATCGAGCGTCTGTGTTGGTGCCGTGGGACTCTTCCTGGATAAGACGCTGCGGGGCTGCTACTACGGCTCTGCCCGCTTCCGGCTGGACATACCGACGCTGGTGGACCTCTACATGGCGGGGAAGCTGAAGATAGATGAGCTGATCACCCGCACGTACCCGCTGGAAGGGATCAACGAGGCCTTCGACGCGATGAGGAACGGCGAGGTGGCGCGCAGCGTCATCACCTTCTAGGCTGTCGCTTTCTCGCCCTCAGCGTGGTATCGTGGGCAGGTAGCCGTCCGGCAGAGGGACATCGTGCTCAACCGGCCGCTGAGATCGCCCCGGACGGCGCGGCGCAGGGATGCAAACTCGTCGCTTTACGCTGACTATCTCCGATAGCGAGGGCCACACCCGGCGCGGCGAGGTGGTCCTGACACAGCGCTGGCAGGCGGACTGGGGCAGGAGCGCCCCCGATCCCGGCTGCGCCTTCTTGATCTTCCTGCTGCGAGAGCCTGGCCCCGGCCTTCCCCAGGTCAACTCCCCAGGCGTGGCGGTATGCCTGCCCGAGCGCCCCTTCGTGGCGCCTTCCACCCTCCGCGAGCCGTCTCCCTCCTACGCCGTCGACGGCCGCAGAGCCCCGACGCAAGCCGAAGAGGCTTTCCCCCCGTTCTCAGACGCGGAGCTGTCCTCGTACGCCCGCGGCCGGATCGTGGCGGCGGTGCCTCTGGGGGTGAGGAGCGAGCAGGTCTTCACCCTGCGTCCCCCGGGGCCGCGTCTGGCGCTGCTGGCGAAGGCGTTGGTGGAGGGTTCCCGCGAGCCGACCCCGGAAGGCTGGCGGTCGGGGGAGCCCTTCCTCGTCGCTCTCGCCTCCTCCCTGGCGGCGCCCGCCCGCCCGGGTGTCGAGGCCGCCGACCCGGGGGCGGCGCTGGCAAAGCTGCGGAATCTCTTGGCCAAGGCCGAGAGCGCGTTGAGCGCCTGCCCGGCGGAGAGGAGAGGCCCCGCTCGCCGGGCGATAGAGAGGTTGCTCACCCTGGCAAGAGATGACGGCGAAGAGCCGCTGGCGGCGGTGGAGACGCTCTACGAGGGGCCGCTGGCTCTGGCGGAGGATGTCTTCTTCTGCCGCTGCCTGGCCAAGGACGCCGCATCGGCGCTGGAACTGGCGGCGATGCGGGACTACCTCGCGGCGGCCGTCGTCCCTCCCGCCGCTGCCGAGCTAGCCCTCGACCGCGCGGTGACCCTGGAGCAACTGTCGAGCGCCGTCCTGTTCATGGAGCCCCACCGGCTGGAGGGGATGCGCGCCACCTTCGAGTACTTCCGGAAGCGGTTCGGTGCCGCCTACCAGGAGCACCACCGTCGCTACTGGCAGGACTGCGAGCGGCTTCTACGAGAGCGGGAAGACGCCGAGGGCACGGCCCGCGCCCTGGCCCGCCTGAACCGGATACGAGAGCTGGGCAGGGCTGTGGGCGTGAACGCGCTCGCCCAGTATCACGACCTGGGCAAGGCGCTGGAGCGCTGTCTCCTTGTGGAGACGCTGGCGGACAGCCTGGCCCAACAGCCTTCCTGTCCCCTGTGCGGCGTCACGCTGGCGGACGAGCCGCCGGCGGAGTGGCTGTATGACGTCGCACGGCGGCTGCAGAGGGCGCTGCGCCAGCAGCAGAACCGGCTCTCCAGCCAGACGATCCGCCAGATCCTCTCCCAGCAGGAGGGAGAGCGGATCGAGCGCTTCCTCAAGGTGGTGCAGGCGAGCGACCTCCGCGGTCTGGCGGAGGTGCTGGACGACGAGCTGGTGGAGTTCCTGAGGGCATTGCTCACGCCTCCGGCCGGCGCGCCGGTCTCGCTGCTGGAGCGGCTCCGGCGGGCCTACCCGGTGGTCAGCGATGAGTCGCTGGCGGCGGTGGTGGAGGACTTCCGGCGGCTCTTGGAAGAGGCGCTGGCGGTGGAGAGGAGGGCCGGGCGTCGGGCCCGCGTTCCCCTCGAAGCGGCCGGGGCGCCGGTCAGCGAGGAGTAGGCTCTGAACATGACCCCGCCTCCTTTTCTCCGTTCGCTGTTCCCGCGACGCCGCCGCGGCGAGGGGGACGCGCGCCCCAGCCCCGACGTCTCCCCCCATGCCGCGCCCCAGATACGCCTCATCGTTGGGTTGGGGAACCCCGGCCGTGGGCACTCCCACACCCGCCACAACGTCGGCTTCTGGTGCGTCAACCGCCTGGGCCGGCGCTACGGCGTCCCCCTCAAGACGCACACGTCGCTGGTGACTATGGGGCAGGGGCTGATTGAGGGCAGCGAGGTGATCCTGGCGAAGCCACGCACCTACGTCAACCGCAGCGGCGAGGCGGTGGCGGCGCTGGTCCGCCGCTACAAGGTGGCGCCGGGAGAACTCATCGTAGTCTGCGACAGCCTCGACCTGCCGGTGGGCGCGGTGCGGCTGCGGCCCCAGGGCGGCCACGGCGGCCACAAGGGGCTGCAATCGATCATCGGGCGGCTGGGGATCGATGACTTCCCCCGCATCCGCATCGGCATCGGGCGGCCGCTGGTGGACGGCGAGCCGACGTTCGAACCGGAGGAGATCGCGGAGTATGTGCTGAGCGACCCGCCGCCGGCGGAGCGACGGCTGCTGGACGAGGCGGTGGCGCGGGCGATCGACATCGTGGCCTGCGTGATGACGGAGGGTCTGGAGGCGGCGATGAACCGCTTCAACCGCTAGCAGGCGGGCTTCAGGACCACCGTCTCCGTCTCCGCTGGCAGACCGTCCTTCGTTATCTCCACCTCGCTCCCGTCCACCGCACGGGCCCGCGGTCGCTTCTTCGAGAAGTCGTCCACAGCGGCGACGGGGAACTCGCGGCACCTCTCGTTCTGGAAGTGCATCGGTATGACGATTTTGGCGGCGATGCGGTCGGCGACGCGGCTGGCGACCTCCGCGTTGATGGTGAAGTTGCCGCCGACCGGTATCATGAGCACGTCCACCGGCCCTATCTCCGCCAGCGCCCCCGCCGCCAGGTCGTGCCCGAGGTCGCCCAGGTGGCAGACGCGCACCCCATCGAGCGTGAAGCAGAAGACGGTGTTGGGGCCGCGCTGCGAGCCGGAGGTCTCGTCGTGGCTGGTGCTGACCCCCTTGATCTCGACCCCCTTGACCTTGTGGACGCCTGCGCCGCGCACCACCTCCGGCCTCCCCTGCACAGCGGCGGTGTTGTCGTGATCGGCATGGTCGTGGCTGACGGTGACGATGTCCGCCGTCTCCGCAGGCGGACGATACCCGAGGCCGAACGCACCGGGTGTGTAGGGGTCGGTCAGTATTCTTACTCCCGCCTCAGAGGTGAGCAAGAAGCAGGCGTGTCCTAACCACTTGACCTTCATGTCGGCCTCCTCACTTGTTGTCTGTGCTCAATGATAGCACACTCCAAGACGCCTCTGCCCGGGGCGCGGGCCTGCCGCCCGTCAGGCGAGAGGGCTGCAGCGGCCGACGCACCTGAACGGGCACAGTCGTTTGAGATTGGGGGCGTACGCGGTAGTGTTCTGCACTTGACAAGCGTGGTAGAATTAGCTAACTGTCTTAGCATCTTACTAGTCGGGCGTGAGGATGATCAGCGAACCCTTCGACAACTACCTCGACCTGGTGGAGGCGGCGCGCGAGTTGGGCATCCACCCCCAGAGCCTGCGCCGGCTGATCAAGCAGAGGAAGGTACCCGCCCTCATCTTCGCCGGCAAATACCTCATCGAGCGCGACAAGCTGGAGATGTTCAAGGCCAACTACGACCCCCGCCCCGGACGCAAGCCCCTGCGTCGCCTCCTCTAGAGACCGGCCGGCGGACCCCAGACCAGGAGGAGAGAAGAGGGCCGGCGAGGCCCTCCTGCCCGCCTCCGCCGCGCATCTTATGTCCTCGGCGGCTTGATCTCGATCCCGGGGTCGTTGAGGTCCGTGACGGTCATCTCTAGATGGATCGAGACATCCCGTCCCTCCGCGTCCCTGCCGCTGGCGTCGATCACCAGCCTGATCGGGTATCCGCTGTCCTCCGTCAGCCAGAGATCCATCTTCGTCTCCACAGGCACATCGTCCTGCGGCTCCCCGATGCCCAGTAGCTCCCTGAGCGACCCTAGGCCGCTCTGCGTTTGGCTGTAGTGCAGAGAGTCGACCCCGTTCAGCTTCTCCCTGGCCGGCTCTGACCCGGCGAACGCCTGCTCGTCGATGATGCTGCCGCTCAGCTTGTCCGGCGACAAGAGGGAGACGTCGGGCGCCCCGTTGGGCGTCTCCGTCCACTCCTCGCCGGAGCTGAACCAGGTCCGCTCGCCGATGACGACTGCCCCCATCGTGCGGTCGCTCTCGCCCAGGGTCATCTGCATCTCGCTCTTGTCCGGCGCCACCACTGCGCCGCGGATCTCCACGTCGGAGAGGAGGGACGCAAAGCCCGGGAGCAGCTCGTCCTCGAGCCCCGGCATCCCGATGTGCATCTCTATCGAGTAGCGGAAGCTGTCAAGATCGGCCAGAGAGGCCATGGGTATCGCCTGCCCGCCGGCGGCAGGGGTCTCCGTCCCCTCTCTGGTGCCCTGGCCTCCTCCGCAGGCGGAGAGGAGGAGAGAGAAGAGAAGTCCTGCCGCAACCAGCATTCGGATTGGGGTTCTCATGTTCTCATATCTCCCGTCGGTCTGCCCCGGACCCTGCGGTCGGGCAGGCGTTCGTCGTCGTGGTCTTCCTAGGTCTTCCGGTTTGCCTTCAGGTAGTCCAGCGACCGCCTGAACCACTCCTCGGAGATCTTCCCGCTTGACATGAGATAGTTCAGGACGACCTCCAGCGTCAGGACGGAGATGAGGTTGATGCCGTGCCGCTTGAGGCGCTGGCGTCCTCCCTGCTGACGGTCCACCAGGACGACCGCGTCCCTTACCTGCAGCCCCGCCTTCTCTAGGCGCGCGGCCGTATCGACGATGCTGTGGCCGCCGGTCATGAGGTCGTCGATTATGAGCACGGTCTGGCCGCGCTCGTAGAGGCCTTCGATCTGCGCTCTCTTCGACCGGTGGGAGTGGAGGTGGAGGTAGATCAGCGGCACCTTCGCTCTTAAGGAGAAGGCCGTCGCCAGGTGGAGACCGCCGAAGGGGACGCCGGCGACCAGTTGAAAAGGCGCCACCTGGGGGTTCAGCATCCGTCGCCGCGCCTCCACCTCGTCGTGGATGACCCGCGCCGCCCGCTGAAGGGCGGTCGGCTTGCTGACCAGGAGGTGCAGGTTGAGATGGACCGGCGAGTGCACGGCCGTCTGCCCGAGCGTGAAGTCGCCGAACTCGATCGCCCCCAGCTTCCACAAGGTGTCGGCGAGCCAGAGATTGCCCCTGTGGGAGAGTCGCACCATAGACGTCCCTGTCTACCGCCAGTTGAGCCCGCGTGGACAGTTTCACGAGCTATCGCAGCACTGGCACGATGTTAGCTTCTCCAGGGCGCGTTGACAAGAGGGGAGGTCGCATCTGGCCTCCTCTCTCTTTGTGTCCCGTGAGCGAGGATGGCAATGCTGCGGAAGCGTTTGTCAAGTCGTTGCAGGGCGCTTGAGGATGGGGTTGAGCGATTTAGGACTCCACCACCATACCTGGATCGTGTGCGTTCCCTCTCCCCTTTTTCGCGTCCTGATTAGGTGTGCCATCAGGTCACCGTGTTTGGTCGGTGAAACTGACGGACTCACAGCGCCCTCTGCTCATGACGCACATGGTTCATCGAGGCGGCATCCGAATACGGATAGAGTTGACACTCGACAGTCAACCGGCGCCGCTAGCCTCTTAGGCGCCGGCGACAAGAGTCGTCTTCCTCTGTTTCTCCATCATGACCGTTTTCCCAGAAGCTCCCGCTGTCTCCTGTAGAATTCCACTTCCTGTTCATATTGATAGGGAAGGGCCGGAGATTCCCAATCGGCCACCGGCTTTCCGGGGTTCAATTTGGTCCGCAAATAGTCGGAAGTCATTATGCTAAAGGGCTTGGCCGTATCCAGCCCCAACGCGCGGATGTTCTCCGCCATGCGGTGCTTGCTGGGTGCGACTTTGACCTCGATCCGCTTGCAGGTGCAGTGTTTGACCTTGCCATCCGCTTCCACCACCGTCCTTATAACCGAATCGCTGTGGTCGCTAAACGTTATCATATCGAATGGTCTGGCCGAGAAGCCCCGACCAAACTCCCCTTCCACCTCCACGATGGGCTCTTCTGTATCCGGATCCAGCACGCCGAACTTGAAATGGTTGCCGGACAGTTCATTCGGTATCCGGGCGAGAAACTTCGGGTAGCCCCAGATTTCCCGTCCCGCAGCCCTCGCTTCAGGAATAGTCACCACCATCTCGACGACGTACACCCCCATGTTCTTCCACCGTTTCTCGCTCTTGGCAAGCAGGAGCTTGAGTGACGGCAGCGACGGCCGCCCCAACGCCTCGGGATACACACTGACGGACAGCACAACCTCGTCATAGGCCGTCAGGCTTACTTCCTGGTAATTGAAAAACGTCAGCGAGGTGAGGACCTTCCCGTTGAAGAAACGGACCGGCAGCAACCCGGTCTCCTTCAGAATTGGAAGCACCCGGTCGTACTCAACGAAGTAGTTGATGGTCCGCATCGCGAGCCTCTGGTAGAACACCGGAAGCTGGACCATGCCGCACGACGTCGTGTAGTCGGTCTGTGGAACGTCGAAGAAATCGCTTCTCATGGCGAACCTCCCTGCGATTGTCTAAGCACGACGTGACCCTCATCCTAACTGACGATCACCCGCCAAGAATCTCATCCGTGTTTGCGGCAGTCAAGTGGCCCACCACTCCTACTCGTGATGGAGGCCGCAAGCACGAACCGAGCAACCGTGCCAGCCGCCTTCCGATGATGGTTCTTGCTCGCGACGCCATCGCCTTGACTTCCGCGCACACCAATGCAATGTGGAGTGGCATTCCCGAGGGCAGGGGGCTGCAGAGCATCCGCCTATCACGTAGAGGGTTGGGTGACGCTCTCCAGATGCGGATGGAATATTGGCACTCCACAGGTGAGGACACAAAGGGTGGCGGGCTGCTGCCAACGTGACATGCCGCAGGGATGGGGCAGCAATCAACGGAGCCTTTCGCGGGCCCGCGGCCGATATGCCTGCAACTCAAGCGACATCGCGTCGCGCACTCGCCACGGGGCCTGGATTGACGCTGATGCTTGAAACGAACCGGCCAAGTGCCCTATGATTCTGCTCTACGTGCGCCCATAGGCGTCGGCACTGGTGCTCAGACGTGAGTCAGACGTTCGTCCCCGCCCAGAGGGTTATCTTCCGCTCGAATCCTAGCCAGCAAAGGAGCGACAATGCATGTACGTCGAACTGAACCCCACTCTCACTCAGACCCAGATGACGCTGAAGGAGGAGATGCATCGATTTGCGGCGGAGGTGACGCGGCCGGCAAGCATTGAGCTGGACAAGCTCGCCGACCCGGAACACGTGATCAAGGGGGGCTCCCAGTTCTGGGACGTCTTCCGGAAGTCCTACCAACTGGAGCACCATCTCATCCGCTTTCCTGAGGAGCTTGGCGGCGCGGATCTGGGCGGTCTCGAAACCCACATTGTCGCGGAAGAGATGGGTTGGGGCTCCGCCGATTTCGCGATCGGCCTGGGCGCATGCGGCTTGCCTTTCATGATGGCCCACGTGGCTTCCCAATTGACCGGCAACCAGCGGCTGATCGACGACATAGTCATGCCCTACGTCAAGGACAGGGAGGCTAAGTACATCGGCTGCTGGGCGATCACCGAGCCGCAGCACGGTTCCGACGCCGTGGGCGCCAGTCTTCCGGAATATGCCGGCAACCCCGCCGTCTCCCTGGATACGCGCGGTTGGCGCGACGGGGATGACTGGGTAATCAGCGGTGCCAAGTCGGCCTGGGTATCGAACGGTACCATCGCCACCCATGCCATGGTTCACTTCTCCGTCGATAGCTCAAAGGGGCCCATGTCTTCTGCCATCGCCCTCATCCCCCTCGACCTTCCCGGCGTGTCCAGAGGCAAGCCCCTCAACAAGATGGGGCAGCGAGCTCTCAACCAGGGCGAGATCTTCTTTGATGACGTGCACATCCCAGACTACTACGTCCTCGTGCCCGAGGAGCTGTATGCCGTTGCCGGCGACATCATCATCGCTACCGCAAACGGGGGCATGGGCGCGGCGTTCACCGGCTTGGCACGGGCGGCATTCGAGGAGGCGCTGACCTACTGCAAGCAACGGGTGCAGGGTGGCAAGCCCCTCTGCGAGCACCAGCTCGTCCAGCGCAAACTGTTCGACATGTTCATCAAGGTGGAGTCGGCACGCCAGTTCTCGAGGGCGGTTCTCGCCTACAACGCAGTCGCCATGCCCCCTGTATCCCGGCACGCCGTCGCTTCCAAGATCTACGCCACACAGGTCGCCTTTGAGGTCGCGAGCGACGCCATGCAGCTCTTCGGTGGCTACGGGCTCTCCAAGGAGTTCCTGATCGAGAAGCTGTTCCGGGATGCCCGTGCCGCCACGATAGAGGACGGCGTGAACGACGTGCTGGCATTGGTAGCCGCGCCCCAGCTCATCGAAAGCCACATATAGGAGTTCTTGAGGGATTTGGGAGGCCGAGGCCATCTCCGCCTCTCTCACAAGCGGGACCACCGCCGCTCCACAAGGTTCCAGTTCGGCTGCGGAGGGGGACAATCACCCTGCCGAACTGGTCATCAACAGGAGGAGGAACAGATGCTGTGAGGCCCAAGAATGTCATCCGTGTCTACGCAAGTCAAGCGGCCGCCCACTCGTACTCGTGGTGAAGACCGCCGAGGACCGGTCGAGCGAAGATGCCAGCAGTCTCTGCCAGCCAGGCGGGCTGCGTTTTTCCTTACGCAGGAGCCAGACGCCGGCTCGCAGCCTCTGCCTGGAAAGCAGATGGTCGGCGGTTAGGCAAAAGAAAAGGCCGGGCGTTTTGCCCAGCCTTCATTAGTGTATAGGTTCTTTGGAGCGGGAAACGGGACTCGAACCCGCGACCCTCTGCCTAGAATCAGATGCTGCATGCATCTTCTTGACTGGCAGCAGCCGTGCCCTGCCGATCCAACCAGCGACCAGCGCGGCGATCCGGCACTCGAATCGCACAGCCAGTCTCAGGGCGGAAGCAGACACCATGAGGTCATAGTGTGCGGTACGGCCCCGCGGCGTTGGCGCCGGCCCCATGCCAGAATTCTACCGTGCGAGCAATCCGTTGCTTATCACGCAGAGGGTCGAGTGCTGCCCTCCAGATACGGATGGAATATTGGCACTCCACACTTGGCGCCCCGCCGGTAAGGACTTCAGGAAAACATCTGCCAATCCTCGCACAGGCGGGCCACGAGAGAATCGGCGCCTTCGACGATGCTCCGCACGACCTCGCCGGCACTCACGATCTCCTTCACCATCCCGGCGATGGCGCCGCAGTAAAGCTCACCCTGCTCTAAGTCGCCCTTGAGCTGACCAGCCGGTGAGCGGCCCAGGCCGATGAACTCCTCCAGTTCCGAGGGTTTGGCGCCGGAAAACTCCATTTCGGTGAGCTTTGTAGTGAAGGCGTTCTTGATGCCGCGCGTCGGCCCGATGCTGCGGCCGGTGATAATCGTGCTAGTGTCCAGGGCATCGAGTACGGCCTGCTTGAAGGCGGAGTTGGCGCAGCATTCTGTCGTGGCGATGAATCGAGTGCCCATCTGGACGCCCTCCGCCCCTAGAGTCAGCGCCGCGACAAATCCGCGCGCGGCGGCGATGCCTCCGGCCGCCACGACCGGCACCTTGACGGCGTCTACGACCTGTGGGACAAGCACGAACGTAGGCAACTCGTCCATGCCGTTGTGGCCACCGGCCTCATAGCCTTCGGCGACGACGGCATCGACGCCGGCCTTTTCGGCGCCAACGGCGTGACGGCAGGAGGCGACGACATGAAGCACCTTGACTCCCTTGTCCTTCAGACGCGAAGTGTGCACAGCGGGGTTTCCGGCCGAAGTGGAGACGACCGGCACCTTCTCCGCGGCCACCAGTTCCACCGCCTCATGGGCCCGAGGGTCGAGCACGATTAGATTGACGCCGAAGGGCTTGCTCGTCCGCTCCTTGGCGGTACGAATCTGCTTTCTTAGGTTTTCCAGCCAGTCGCCCTTGCCGTTCCACGCGGCATTGCGTCCGATTATACCCAGACCGCCAGCCTCCGATACAGCCGCTGCCAGTTCGCCGTTCGCGACCCAGTTCATCGCCCCCTGAATGATAGGATATTCTATGCCGAGAAGCTCACAGATACGCGTTTTCCTCATGCTCTCTCCCTCCCTGATAGGCATGCCATGCCCACGACGTTCCGCCCGAATGAGGCCATTCTATTCAGGTACTGCGCAAGGGGTCAACGACAAGATCCGAAGCTGTAATAGCTGAGGCACCCTTGGAAGGTGGCTATTGAATCCTGCCTTGAAGGACCAAGAACGGGTGGAGCGGGGGACGGGACTCGAACGCGCGACTCCCGGTTTCGCTGCCTCCGACACGCCTACAGCGCCGTGCTACCTCGTATGTTGGGTAGGCGTTCTCTCGTGGACAGTTTCGCGGGCGATCGGATTGGGGCTTGCGCATGTGGGCACGCATAGTTAGGATTGCGCAGGGCAACCACCCGCCAGCACTGCCCGAACGAGTACCGGCATCAGAAGTCTCAACTATAGCTGGGAGGTGACATCGTGCTATCGGTCAAGAAGCTGTGCTGGACCGTGCTGAGCGTGGCCCTGGTGGCCATCGTACTGATGGTGATGGGCTGTGGTGGAGGAGGCAATACGTCATCTTCGTCAGGAACAACAAAGCCCGTAGGCACTCCTGATACTACAGGAGTCACCGATACAGAGATCAAGCTCGGCACCCACTATCCATTGAGCGGCAACCCCGCGGCCGCCTACGCACCCATCGCCTACGGCATGAAGGCCTTCTTCGACTACATCAACGCCCAGGGTGGCGTGTATGGTCGGAAGATCAACTTCATCATCGGCGATGACCACTACAACCCGCCGGACACGGTGGAAGTAGTGAAGAAGCTGGTGGAGCAGGACAAGGTATTCGGCATGATCAGTGGGTTGGGGGAGGAAACCCATTCCGCGGTGTGGAAGTACCTGGAGGAGAAGGGCATTCCCGACATGTACCTCTCGACCGGCCTCGACAAGTGGACGAACCCGGTCGCCTACAACCGCTACTCCGGCAACCCGGACTACATCACGGAGGGCACCTTCCTAGGCCAGTACATAGCCAAGACCTATCCTGACGGGAAGCTGGGCATCCTGGAGCAGAGCGACCAGCTTGGGCAGGACGGGGAAGAAGGTCTGCGTAAGGGCATCGAGGGCAGCAACGTGGAGGTCGTCTCCATAGAGAACTACGACGTGATCCAGTCCGACGTTTCCGCCCAGACCCAGCGCCTGAAGGCCGCCGGAGCCGACGTAGTTGCTGTCTTCGCCATCCCGCCTCAGGCCGCCAGCATGGTCACGACGGCGCGTCAGACCCTGAGCTGGGATGTCCCCATCATCGTCAGCAACATCAACTGCAGCGACATCTTCATCGCCCTGGCTACTCCCAAGAACGCCGAAGGCATCATAAGCTCAACCTTCGGCTACCAGGCATACAACACCGACGTCCCGGGCGTTCAGAAGTTCGGGAAGATCTGGGATAAGTTCCAAAACGGCACCCAAGGGCCGATGAACAACTTCGAGCTGTACGGCATGTCCATGGCTGAGCTCACCGTTTGGGACCTGGAGATGGCAGGCAAGAACCTGAGCCGCCAGTCGTTCCTCGACGCTGCCCAATCGATGTGCGACTTCTGGTCCTCGACTGGCTTCGCGCCCGGGCGGACCAGCCCTACCGACCACAAGGTCAGCGAGACAATCATCATCAACAAGGTCGAGAACGGCAAATGGGTGGCAGTCGGCGACAAGACGAGTTACGAGTCGACGAAGAGCTGCACGCCGATGACACCGCCTGAAGGATTCGAGGATCAACCCAAAGTGGGAGAGGACGCGCCGTTCGTTGAGATCCCCTAGCGTTTCTTGCCTGCCCGGTGGGTGATGGCTAATAATAGCAGAAAACGGCGGCGAAATCCCTAGTCCCTGATGCTTTTCTCCCCGCCTTGTGCCTGCGGCCGGGCGGCCTGCGGGTTCAGGCAGTTGGGCGGTCGCTCGCCGCGAAGGGTGGCAAGGACGTTCTCCACCGCCATCGCCGCCATCTTGGCCCGCGTGGCGACGCTGGCGCTGCCGACGTGAGGCGTGATCGTCACGTTGTCGAGGGTCAGCAGGGGGTCGTCCAGGGGGATCGGCTCCTCCTCCGCCACGTCCAGGCCGGCGGCGGCGATGCGCCTCTCCTTCAGGGCCCGGTACAGCGCCCGCTGGTCGACCACGGGCCCCCGCGCCGTGTTCACGAGGATCGCCGTCGGCTTCATCAGCGCCAGCTCCCGCTCGCCGATGAGGTGGCGCGTCTGGGGGCTGAGGAAGACGTGCAGGCTGACGAAGTCGGACTCCTTCAGCAGCCGCTCCAGCTCGACGAACTCCAGCCCCAGCTCCGCCTCCGCCTCCCGCCGCCGCGTCCGGCTGTGGTAGAGGAGGCGCATGTCGAAGCCGCGCGCCCGCCGCGCTACCGCCTGCCCGATCTGCCCCAGGCCGACGATGCCCAGGGTCGCGCCGTGTACGTCGCGCCCCAGCAGGAACGAGGGGTGCCACGCCTTCCAGCCGCCCGATCGCGCCAGCCGGTCGCCCTCCGCCACCCGCCGCGCCGTCGCCATCAGCAGCGCCCAGGCCATGTCCGCCGTCGTCTCCGTGAGGACGCCCGGCGTGTTGGTGACGAGTATGCCGCGCTCGGTGGCCGCGGGGACGTCGACGTTGTCGTAGCCGACGGCCATGTTGGCGACGACGCGCAGGCGGCGTCCGGCGTCCAGGACGGCGGCGTCGATGGGGTCGGTGAGCATGGTGAGGAGGGCGTCGGAGTCGGCGGCGCGGCGGACGATCTCGTCGTGGGGGGGCGGCGAGTCATCGGGCCAGAGGTCGACCTCCGCCTCCGCCTGGAGGCGAGGGAGGGCGTCGTCGCCGGGGAGCTGTCGCGTCACGAAGGCCCTAGGCTTGGGCACGCTCGCCTCTCTGGGATGGGGGTTTGATTGACCGTTGTTTGGCGAAAACTTTTTTCCTGTGAATCTGAAAAGGGCGGTTCTGGTTGATTGACTGCGCGGGTGGCCGTTGCCGGCCGGCGGAGCATCGTCGTCATGGGGTAATGATAGCAGAGCGGGCGGCGGTTTGTAAGGGAGATGTGGCATGGTGCGGCGGGCAAGCCCTCCGCGCCTCCCTCGCGGGAAGAGCTATCTGGTGTGTTCCCACCCGCCCGCCCAGGAAAGAGTACAAGAATCTCAGGGGGACACCCCCTGAAACCCCCGGCAGAGGGGAGGGCCCCTCTGGACTCCCCCTGAGATGAGGGCGGTCTGCGGGATGAATCCCGCAGCCTTGTCGTATGGG
>DAOUEO010000004.1:0-5827 GCA_034430455.1 Dehalococcoidia bacterium
GCCTCCTTCACCAGACGCACCGCAATCGGCGCGCTCTCGTTGACCTGCCGTGCCAGCTCCATCGCCGCCGCCATCAGCTCCGACGAGGGCACGACGCGATTGATCAGGCCAATCCGGTACGCCTCCTGCGCGTCGATCCGCTCGCCCGTGAACAGCATCTGGAGGGCCCGGCCCAGGGGCACCGCGCGCGGCAGGATCTGCGTCCCGCCGCCGCCCGGTATGATCCCGCGCGTCACCTCCGTCAGAGCGAAGGTCGCGCTCTCGGAAGCGATGCGGATGTCGCAGGCCAGCGCCATCTCCAGCCCTCCCGCCAGACAGTAGCCGTTGACCGCGGCGATGACCGGCTTCCACAGCTCCATCTGGCGCAGCAGCGCCGGCGGCGACAGCTCCCAGAGCCGGTCGGCGGCGTCCCCTTGCTGCTGCCGTGCGGCCATCTCCTTCAGATCAGCCCCCGCGGAGAACGACTTGTCGCCGGCGCCCGTGACGATCGCCGTCCGGGCGTCGTCATCGTCGCGAAACCTGATCATCGCCTCCTGGAATGCCCGGCGCACCTCGCCGTTGAGGGCGTTCATCGCCTCCGGCCGGTTGACCGTCACGATGACCGTGTGGTCGCGCTTCTCATAGAGGACGACAGACATGGCAATCCTCCGCCGGTCCAGACTGCTCGCGCCGGCTCCCTGCCCGCGACGATGCTATCCCCGGCTGCTGCTACCAGTTCTCCGCCAGCAGCTCGAAGTGGGCCTGCTCGTGCTTGCAGGCGGGGCAGAGATCCGGCGGCTCCGTGCCGGTGTGAACGTAGCCGCAGTTCCGGCACTTCCACTTGACCGGCTGGTCCTTCTTGAACACCTTCCCCTCGCGGACGTTGGCCAGCAGCTCGTTATAGCGCTTCTCGTGCTGCCGCTCGACGACGGCGATAGAGCGGAACGTCTTCGCCACCTCCGCGAACCCCTCCTCGAGGGCCGTCTTGGCGGAGGCGGGATACATCTCAGTGTGCTCATAGCGCTCGCCCGCCGCCGCCGCCTCCAGATTCGCCGCCGTGTCGCCGATCACGCCCGCGGGGAACGGCCACTCGACCTTGACCTCTCCGCCCTCCAGGTACTTGAAGAACTGCTTCGCGTGCTCCTTCTCGTTGTCCGCCGTCTCCGTGAAGATAGCGCAGATCTGCTCGAAGCCCTCCTTGCGTGCCTGGCTGGCGAAGTAAGTGTAGCGGTTTCGCGCCTGCGACTCCCCCGCGAATGCTGTCAGGAGATTTTGCTCCGTCTTTGACCCCTTTAGCTGCACTGGTTGCCTCCTCTATCTAGCGTCGTCTACCAACCTGCGATCCAGTCTATCGCAAGCGGGTGGGGACGTGCCACAGGCGAGGCGCGTGCGGCCTCTTGATGGCGCTGCCCTGAAGTCCAGAGGATTTGCTATACTGAGCCGACATGGCGCGCGATGGCGAGAACCAACGCTGACCCTGTAGGATAGCATCAGCGGTATTCCGACGATGCGAGAAAGACAATGGCCAGGATTCCTCGGTGTGCCCTTGCTCGGCGTCAGAACAAACGTGGAGGCACACGAGCCTTGATGAGAGTTCCAGAAAACGCAAAGAGCTTAGCTGTCTACCGAGGTGTCTGTTGAGCTACCTTGAGCCGCTGCTCAATCCCAAAGCAATTGCCCTGATAGGTGCCACCGACCGGGATGGCTCAGTCGGTAAGGCTCTTGTGACAAATCTCCTGCTGGGGAAGAGCGAAAGAAAAATCTACCTCGCGAACCCGAAGCGCAAGAGCGCCATGGGTGAAGAATGCTATGCCAGCATAGCTGACGTCCCGGAGCAGGTGGACCTGGCGGTCGTGGCCACTCCTGCCGAGACAGTCCCGCAGATAGCGGAGGAGTGCGGACAAGCAGGGGTGGGAGGAATGGTCATCATTTCGGCCGGATTCAGGGAGGCGGGGCAGTCCGGGAAAAAGATCGAGGAGGAGATAGCAGCCATTAGGGCTAGGTACGGGATGCGGATCATTGGCCCCAACTGCCTGGGGTTCATCAGGCCTCATGCGAACTTGAACACAACGTTCCTGAGACGGAACCCTGAGCCGGGACAGATAGCCTTCATATCCCAGAGCGGGGCGCTGGGATCGGCAATCCTCGATTGGGCCGTCAGCTCGAACGTCGGATTCAGCGCATTCTTGTCCGTCGGCTCCATGCTGGACGTCGACTTCGGTGATCTGATCGACTTTCTTGGCGAAGACCCGTTTACCAGAAGCATAATCGTCTATATGGAGAGCGTAGGTAACGCCAGGAGATTCATGCGAGCGGCCAGGGGATTCGCCAGAAAAAAGCCGATAGTCGTGATTAAGCCGGGGAAATACGCTGAGGGCGCGAGGGCGGCCCTGTCTCATACCGGAGCGATGGCCGGCAGCTATGAGGTGTACGTCGCTGCCTTCAAGAGAGCAGGAATAGTCCGGGTGGACGAAATCCTGGATCTCTTCAACTGTGCGAGCGTTCTGGACTCCAGGTTTCTTCCCGCTGGGCCGAGAATCGCGATAATCACCAACGCCGGGGGGCCCGGAGTATTAGCCGCCGATGCCGTAATGGGACATGGGTGCGAACTCGCCCAGCTTTCCACGGGGACGATCGCAGATCTTGACTCTTCTCTCCCCAGCTACTGGAGCCACGCGAACCCCGTCGATGTGCTGGGAGATGCCGACGCTGACCGATTCGCCAAGGCGGTCACCACGTGCTTGGCCGATCCCAGCGTTGATGGCATAGTTGTAGTCTATACGCCGCAAGGCGGGGCAACGCCGACCGAACTGGCGGAACGTGTCGTCGCCGTGGCAGAGAAGCGAATCAAGCCCATCTTGACCGTTTGGATGGGTGAGCACGAGGTCAGGGCCGGCCGGCAGGTGTTCCACAGCAAGAACATACCCACATATGCATCCCCAGAGGATGCAATAAAGACCTACATGTACATGTGGAAGTACAAACGCAATCTCGGCCTCCTCTACGAAACGCCCGAAGAACTCTCTGTCGGGTTCTCTCCTCCCTCCAGTCACATCAGGCTCTTGGCAGAACGCGCCCTGCAGGAGGGGAGAGCCTTCCTGACCGAGGACAAAGCGGACAGGTTCCTCGATGCCTACGGGATACCAAGGGCAAAAGGTGTCCTTTGTACGGGCGTCGAGCAGGCAGCATCCGCGGCCGTCTCTATAGGGTACCCTGTCGTTCTCAAGATAGTCTCCCCGGATATCATCCACAAAGTCGATGCCGGGGGAGTCATCACCGGGGTGAAGTCCGAGGCCGAACTGAAAGGAGGCTTCTCTAGGCTCCTGGATGGAGTGCGTGAGACGTCGCCGCAGGCCCAGATTGAGGGTGTCTATGTCCAGAGAATGATAGAGGACGTGAATTATGAACTGATCCTCGGATCGAAAAAGGACGTGGACTTCGGTTCAGTGATACTATTCGGAGCTGGCGGGACAAGCGTCGAGGCATACAGGGACTTCTCGATGGGGCTTCCCCCGCTCAACCAGACGCTGGCTAGAAGGCTGATGGAGGATACTAAGATATGGGAGATTCTCAAGAGCGGGCTTAGGAACAGGCCGCCGGCCGACCTCAGGCTTCTCGAGGAGATTGTGGTCAAGTTCTCGAACTTGGTGGTCGACTTCCCCGAGATAGCCGAGATAGACATAAACCCGCTGGCAGTCTGTGGGGAAGGAATCTACGCCCTCGACTCAAGGATAGTCCTGGACCCGCAAGGGTTGGACTCCAAGGATCCCTACCGCCATCTGGTGCTAGTGCCCTATCCCGTCAGGTACATGACGCCTTGGAGACTGAAAGATGGCACTGAGGTTCTCCTTAGGCCCATACGTCCCGAGGACGAGCGTTTGGAGGCGGAGCTAATCGGCGGCCTCTCCGACGAAACAAGCCGATTCAGGTTTTTCCAGGTGATGAGAAACATCACTCACGAGATGCTGATGGGATACTGCAACATAGACTATGACCGCGAGATGGCGATCATCGCCGAGCTAACGGAGGGCGGTAAGAAGAGAAACATAGGGGTTGGTAGGCTGATAATCGAACCCGGTGACAAACGGGCCGAGTTTGCCGTCGTGGTGGCTGACGACTTTGCTGGCAAGGGTCTTGGAACCAAGCTGGTGGACATGCTGATCGGCATAGGTGAGGAAAAGGACCTGGAGACTATCTACGGAATAGTGCTGCCTGAGAACAGGCAAATGATTAGTCTCTGTCGGGCTCTCGGGTTCGAGATCAGGTACGGGCACGGGTCCGAGGAGGTGGTGGTTGAGCTTGAGCTGGCAAATCGGGCCGAGGCTTCCTAGGTCTAGCTCTGAGCTGCCAGCCTACCCCATGGCTTGTCTTTTTCTCGCCCACCCGGGAAAGGGAGAGTGCAGAGAGGGGAACCCCTCTCTGCCGGGGGTTTCAGGGGGTGTCCCCCTGATTCCCCAAGACACCCCTAGGGCGGGCGGGTGGGAGCAACCACCTTCATGTTACGGTCCTTCCCTGGAAGGACGCCGACGCCGCCCACGCACACATGGCGTCGCGATTGCCTTCGGGAGGTCTACTCGTGGGGAGAAGGATGGCGGGAATTGGTGCCGAGGGGCGGAATTGAACCGCCGACACCATCATTTTCAGTGATGTGCTCTACCAACTGAGCTACCTCGGCACACAAGCCATTCTAGGGAAGGCGTCCCTTCTTGGTCAAGGCGGAAGCGACGGTGTCTCGACTCTGGCGATTGCCGACCGCGAAGTGCGTCAGGGAGGCGGAGTGACGGAGAGCGTCGGGGACGTCGTCTCCCGGCTGCTGGTCGGCTCACGAGAGGGGCTCGTCGCCGCGCCGCGGGTTGCCCGCCTCTTGCCGCAGTAGGGACAGGCCTGCCACGTCAGGCTCATCGGCTTGCCGCAGGCGTCGCAGGGCTCGCGCAACGCCGCCGCGCAGTGAGGGCAGAAGAAGAACTCGGGCTCCACCCGGCCTTTGCAGGAGGGGCAGGCCCGCATCTCTCCTACCTCGTGCAGTATCGCCTCTGTCTCCAGGTGGCGCTCGTACGCCTCCGCCAGGGTCAGCGGCGGCCGCAGGATCAGATAGAGGAAGAGGCCGGGGATATTGAACACGAGAACAAGGAAGACCGCCACCACCTGAGACGTAGAGTCAGTGCTGCGGTCCCTGACGTCGCGGTACGTCCACACGATGGCGCTGAGCCAGAGGATCGCCCAGTACGCCCCCGCCACCGCCGCGACGACACGAATCACATTCCCCCAGTCATCCATAGTGCTCTCCGCCTACGGCGCCCGTTTGCTATCGAGGCAGGGTGTCACCAGAACGCTCTGGCGGCGATTATATCACGTCTTGAGAAGTGTTGTCATTGCAAACGCAAGACTGTCCGCGTTGAAGCACCCCGGCGCCGATGCTAGAATGAGCCTGCCACCGGCGAATGTGCTGTCCTCCATCCCGATAGATACAGGCATCACCCTATGGACATCCTCGAAGGCTTGAACCCACCCCAACTAGAGGCCGTTCAGACAACGGAAGGCCCGCTCCTCATCCTCGCCGGGCCGGGGAGCGGCAAGACCAGAGTCATCGCTCACCGCATCGCCTACCTGCTCGTTCATCGCCGTGTCAGCCCCCATCGCGTAATGGCCGTCACCTTCACCAACAAGGCCGCCCGCGAGATGCGCGACCGCGTCTACGGCCTCGTGGGCGAGCGGACGCGCGCCGTCACCCTCGGCACCTTCCACGCCGTCTGCGCCCGCATCCTTCGCAGCGACGGCGAGGGGATCGGCGTGGCGCGCGGCTTCGCCATCTACGACGCCGCCGACCAGCTCGTCCTCATGAAGCGGG
>DAOUEO010000005.1:0-4316 GCA_034430455.1 Dehalococcoidia bacterium
CGGGGGTTTCAGGGGGTGTCCCCCTGATATCTTCTGACTTTGCTAGGGCGGGAGGGTGGGAAGCCCTGCCCGCCTCAGGCGGGAACCACGCTCATGTTGCGGTCCTTCCCTGGAAGGACGCCGACGCCGCCCATCGCGCCCAACGCCCCCGTCAGGCGTCTGCCTGCTGCCGCGAGAAGGGGGAGTCCAGAGGGGCCCTCCCCTCTGGCGGGGGTTTCAGGGGGTGTCCCCCTGATATCTTCTGACTTTGCTAGGGCGGGCGGGTGGGATCGACCACGCTCATGTTACGCGGGAGGACGGGGGCGGCAGCGCCCCGCCGGGCGACCCGCCCGCCCACCCACCACCCGAAGTCTGCTACAATTGGAGCGCCATGGACGAAAAAACCCTCACCACCCTCGAGTTCGACAAAATACTCACGCGCCTCGCCAAACACACCTCCTTCTCCGCCGGCCGCGACCTCGCCCTCGCCCTGCGCCCGTCGACCGACTACGACGACGTGGTGCATCGCCAGCGCCTCACCGCCGAGGCCCGCCACCTCCACGAGATGAAGCCCCGCGCCGGCCTGGGCGGCGTCCACGACATCCGCGCCCTCGCCAACAAGGCCAACCTGGGCGGCATCCTCGAGCCCTCCGAGCTGCTCGACGTCGCCACCACCCTCGAGGCCGGCCGCGACCTCAAGGCCACCGTCAGCCGCCTCTCGGGGCCGCTGCCGCTCCTGGCAGAGCTCGCCGCCCAGATAACCGCCCTCGACGACGTCGCCGCCGACATCCACCGCGGCATCAGCCCCCACGCCGAAGTCGTCGACAGCGCCAGCCCCGCCCTCGCCGTCATCCGCCGCGACCTCCGCACCGTCCACGACCGCCTCCACGCCAAGCTCCAGGAGCTGATCGGCTCGGCGGACACGCGACAGTCGATCCAGGAGCCGATCATCACCCTCCGCGACGGCCGCTACGTCATCCCCATCAAGGCCGAGATGCGCGGCCAGCTCCAGGGCATCGTCCACGACGTCTCGGCCAGCGGCGCCACCGTCTTCATGGAGCCCCTCGCCGTCGTCGAGCTGGGCAACACCTGGCGCGAGACCCAGATGGAGGAGCAGCGCGAGGTCGAGCGCATCCTCCGCCGCCTCAGCTCCCTCGTCGGACGCCACGCCCACGCCATCGACGTCAACATCGAGACCCTCGCCGAGATCGACCTCGCCCTCGCCAAGGCCCGCTTCGCCGCCGAGCTGGACGCCGTCGAGCTCCCCTACGACGGCGAAGCCCAGCCCTGGATAGCGCAGCCGCCGGCGCCCCTCGACCTCGTGAACGCCCGCCATCCCCTGCTCAAGGGCGACATCGTCCCCATATCGCCTGCCGTCGGCGGGAGCTACTCCGTCCTCCTCATCACCGGACCCAACACCGGCGGCAAGACAGTCGCCCTCAAGACCGTCGGCCTCCTCTGCGCGATGGCCCAGGCCGGCCTCGCCGTCCCCGCCGACGCCGGCAGCCGCATCCCCGTCTTCGACTCCCTCCGCGCCGACATCGGCGACGAGCAGAGCATCGAGCAGTCCCTCTCCACCTTCAGCAGCCACATGACCAACATCATCTCGATACTCGCGGAGGCGGGCCCCCACAGCCTCGTCCTCCTCGACGAGCTGGGCGCCGGCACCGACCCCGGCGAAGGCGCCGCCCTGGCCCGCGCCCTCCTCGAGCACCTGCTGGGCATCGGCTGCCTCGCCATCACCACAACCCACCACAGCGAGCTCAAGGTCTTCGCCCACAGCACCGAGGGCATCATGAACGCCTGCGTCGAGTTCGACATGGAGACCCTCTCCCCCACCTACCGCATCTCCATCGGCCTCCCCGGCGCCAGCAACGCCCTCGCCATCGCCGAGCGCCTGGGCCTGCCGCCCGCGATCACCGCCCGCGCCCGCGAGTCCATCGCCCCCGACGAGGCCAGAGCCGAGAGCCTGCTGTCCGCCATCCAGCGCGAGAAGACCGACGCCGCCGACGCCCGCCGCGCCGAGATGCTCGCCCGCAAGGAGGCGGAGGAGATACGCGCCGGCCTCGAGGATAAGCTGGACGCCCTCGAGGAACAGCGGGAGGAGATACTGGCCCGCGCCCGAGCCGAGGCCGAGGAGGCGCTCGTCCAGATACGGCAGCTCCTGGCCCACGCCGGTCGCCGCATCGAGCGTCAGAAGCCGGAGGCCGCCGCCGAGAAGATCGTCGCCGCCGAGGCCCGCATCGAGGCGCTCAAGCCGCCGCCGGCCCCGCCGCGACGCCGCGGCAAAGTGGGCGAAAACATCCCACCGGAGGAGATCCAGCCCGGCGACCTCGTCTGGGTGCGCGGTCTCGGCCGCTTCGGTGAGGCCCTCTCGCCGCCCGACGCCAAGGGCGTGGTGGCGATCCGGCTGGGCTCCCTGCGCAGCACCGTCACCCTCAAGAAAGTCGAGAAAGTGCAGCGACTGAAGGGCGCCCGTCCCAAAGTCGGCGGGACCGCCGTGCCGCCGGCGCCGTCGGCCGTGCCGTCGGAGATCGAAGTGCGCGGCCGCCTCGTCGACGAAGTCCTGCCCGACCTCGACAAGTACCTCGACGACGCCTTCCGGGCGGGCCTCCCCTGGGTGCGCATCATCCATGGGCGGGGCACCGGCACGTTGGCGCGGGCCGTGCGGCACATGCTATCGCTGCACGCGCTCGTTAAATCGTACGAGGTCGCCTCTCGCCAAGAGGGCGGCGAAGGCGTCACCATCGCCCACCTCGCGAGCTAGGAAGCATGGATAAGATTACCCGCATCCGGCGATCCCGGAAGGTTGTTTTGGCGCTTGCCGTGGCAGGGGCTGTGCTGTTGCTCGTCGCCTACGTCAGCAACGCGTTCTCGTTCGCCGACAACGTCAACCGAGTCTTGGGACGCGAGAGCGAGAGCGACACCGCCACCCAGAAGGAAATCAAGGAGCTGGAGCAGAAGGTTGAACGCCCGCCTGAGTACCTCGCTGACCTGCCCGAGACCCAGAAGGAAACGCTACGCGCTGCCTACGAGGAAGCCCGCATTCTCCAGCTTGAGGGCTACCGGGCTCGGAATGCCGAGAAGCACAAAGAGGCCATCGAGCGATTCACGGCGGCGCTGGGGCTGGCCGAGACTGACGCCGAGATGGCCGCTCTGCATGTCCTGTGCGGCAATAGCTACCTCTCCATCAACGAGCAAGACGGCTCCATCACCGATCTCGACAACGCCCAGGCGGAGTACGAGGAGGCGCTGAGGCTCGCTGATGGCATCTCGCCGGACACAGACGGTGCTGAACCTCGTGCTGTCGCCCTGGGCAACCTGGGCATCATCTACCTCTATCGCGGCGATCTGGACAAGGCGGAGGAGTACTACCAGCAGGCCCTGGATATACACAGGGAGATCGGCAACCGCCTGGGCGAAGCTCAAGCCCTGGCCAACCTGGGTAGTGTCTACTTCCGGCGCGACGAGATGGAGAAGGCGGAGGAGTACTACAAGCAGGCCCTGGAGACATTCAGGGAGATCGGCAACCGCCTGGGCGAGGCCCAAGCCCTGCGTACCCTGGGTTTCGCCTACGGACGGCTCGATCATCTGGACAGGGCGGAGGCTTACCACAAGCAGGCGCTGGAGATAGACAGGGAGATCGGCAACCGCCTGTACGAGGCCGCTGACCTCGGCAGCCTGGGCAACGTCTACTTCCAGCGCGGCGAACTGGAGAAGGCGGAAGATTACCACAAGCAGGCGCTGGAGATATACAGAGAGATCGGCAACCGCCGGGGCGAGGTCCAAACCTTGTACAAACTGAGCGATGTCTACTACAAGCGCAGCGACGTTGACAAGGCCATAGATTACCTCCAACAGGCGCAGGCCATCGACCAGCAGATGGGGTTCGGCGAAGGGCCGGGGACCACCGAAGAAGCGCTGGCGGAGCTAGAGCGCCGGCAGCAGATGCGCGAGGAATAGCCAGCGCAACGTAGAGGAAGGCTTTAGCCTTCCACGTCAGCCTCTTCTCACACACGCGTCGTGGAGGGCTGCCTGCCGTCCCCAACGACCCCCGTAGGGTCGGGGCTCCGTACCCGACCCGCCACCTATGGGCGACGTAGCGCGCACATCCTGCCCGCCACCCTCACATCCCACAGGGGCAGCCGACGAACCGCCCTGACCCGTCCCCTGTAGGGGCGGTTGGTCAACCGCCCTGAAACTTCACAGCGTCTATGCCAACATTCCCCATCGCATCCAACGCCCCCGCAGGCCGCATCATGCCTAGGGGGAGTCCAGAGGGGGATGTTTCCCCTCTGGCGGGGGTTTCAGGGGGTGTCCCCCTGATATCCCTATAC
>DAOUEO010000006.1:0-9963 GCA_034430455.1 Dehalococcoidia bacterium
GAGTGGCGGGGCGGGCAGGATGTCCGCCCTACGTGGTCGCTGTCAGGGGGACCTGTCTATGGCCTCAGCGTAGAAGCCCCACATCTCCCGCGGCAACAGCCTGCCGATGGCGACCATGACCTGCTCCCGCGCCAGACGGTCCTGCTCTTCGCGGTCGGCGCGGCGCTCCCTCCTCAGATGGAAGGGCTCGCCGAACCTCACGATGAGATGCGCTCCCTCCTCATGGAAGCCGACCGGCAGGAGGGGAGCGCCGCGCTTGGTGAGCATCTCCAGAAAGAGCCCGGAGCCCGGCATCGCCTCGAGCAGCGTGCCCTTGCCCCTCGCCTCGGGCGTGAGGCCGACGGCTTGCCCGTTGTGGCGCCGCGTCTCGCCGGCGGCGGGAGCGCCGACGACGGCCAGGGCCTGCCGCAGGGCGGCGGCCCGCCCGGCCGTCTTCTCATCACCCTTGGGCATCGGAATGAAGCCGTAGACCACGCCGACGCGGCCGAACGCCCAACGGGACAGCCAAATCGGGATCGGGATGGGGCCGAAGTGGCGGCTGAGCCACTCGCTGGTGATGATCCAGCCCGTCTCCGGCGAGGCAGGACGCCTCTCGGCGACGGCGGCGCAAACCGCCATGCCGGCGAAGTAGGTCGGGAGGCCGGGACGCTCGTAGTGGTTGGCGACGATGACGAACGGCCCTTCGGCGGGCATGTTCTCGAGGCCGATCACTCTGGGCAGGGGCGGATTGACGCGCAGGATGCGCACGGAGTCGACGGCGGCAGAGCGCTTGAAACCAGGAAGGAGGCCGACGGCGATCTTGATCAGGAGGAGGCGGGGGAAGTGATATGTCTTGTGGCTGCCGGTCGGTGCGTCAGAGTCTTGAACAGTCATAGGCTATGAGGCAGGGGTCAAGGGTATCGGGCGGCGTCGGGCGAGCAGCAGGAGGGCCGCTATCGACTTCGCGTCCTCGATCTCGCCGCTCTCGATCATGCGCAGGACTTCGGGCAAGGGCAAGCGCAACGCCCGCAGGTCCTCCTCGTCGCCCGTGTCGAGAGGGCTTTCCTCCAGATCGGTGGCGAGGAAGACGTGGATGTACTCGTTGCAGTAGCCGGGGCTGAGGAAGAAGCCGCCCAGCCGCTCCAGCGAGCGCGGCCGGAGACCCGTCTCTTCGCGGAGCTCGCGCTCGGCGCAGGTCTTGGGGTCCTCGCCGTCGTCCAGCGTGCCGGCGGGCAGCTCGCAGAGTCGCTTGCCGACGGGGTGGCGGTACTGCCGGACGAGGAGGAGGTTGTCTTCGCCGTCGAGGGCGACGATGAGGACGGCGCCCGGATGCTCGACCACCTCCCGCCGGCCGGCGCCGCCGTCGGCCGTGGCGATGGTGTCGAGGCGGACGTTGATGAGGCGGCCGCTGAAGGCGCGGCGGCTCTCAAGGAGGCGGGGCGGGGCAGGGTCGGTCTTGTCGACAGGCAAGTGTATCTCCTCAGGCATCGCCGACCTGGTCGAGGTCGAGCACCGTGGCTATCTCGTTGCAGCTTGGGAACTTGGGGCAGCGGTAGCACTCGTTCCAGACCTTCTGGGGCAGGGTCATGACGTCGGCCTGCTGGAAGCCGAGCTTCTCGAAGAAGGCGGGCTTGTAGGTGAGGGCGAAGAGCCGCTTGAGGCCGAGGCGGCGGGCCTCGTCGATGCAGGCCTGCACCAGCAGCGCCCCCAGTCCGACGGTCCGGCTCTGCTCGCGCACGGCCAGGGAACGGACCTCGGCCAGGTCTTCCCAGACTATGTGAAGGGCGACGCAGCCGAGGACCTCGTCGCCGCGGCGGACGACGAAGAAGTCGCGCAGGTTCTCGTAGATCTCGCCCATGGTGCGGGGCAGCATCTCGCCCCTGCCGGCGAAGGCGTTGACGAGGTCGTGCATCTGCTGGGCGTCGGCCGCCCTCGCCTTTTCGGCGGCGAAGGCCTGCCGCGCGCCCGTCCTCGTCCTCCCTCTGGCCGTCCGTGTAGCCATCATGCCGTATTGTGTCCCTACAGCTCCTCGTTGGGGTCAGGCACCCGCCGCCAGCGGAGCCGCACCGCGACCCGCTCGTAGAAGTCGGGGTCGCCGGAGAGGCGGAGGAAGCGGGCGAGGTGGTCGCTCATGGTGACCCGCACCACCTGCCCCGGCCCCAGCGCAAGGCTGCCCTCGCCGTCGACGCTGAGGGCGGCCTGCTGCTCCGGATCAAGGGCCAGCTCCACAACCGACCTGGCGGGCAGCACCAGGGAGTTCGTCTGGCCGAGATGGGGGGCCAGCGGGGCAAGGACTATCTCCTTCGCCTCGGGATGAAGGATGGGGCCGCCGGTAGCCTGACAGTAGGCGGTGCTCCCGGTCGCCGTGGCAACGATAATCCCGTCGGCGCGGTAGTCGGCGACAAGCTCGCCGTCGATGTAGGTGCTGGCCATGATGGTGCGTCCCAGCGCCGACCTCCCCAACACGACGTCGTTGAGGGCATGGAGGTGAGGCCGGGCGCCCAGGATGACGCGACCGCCGCGCTCCGCCAGGACCTGGGCGTGGAGCATCGTCCTCTCCTCAATCGTCCAGCCGCCGGCCAGGATGTCGGGGAGGCGGGGGAGGAGGTCGTCGCCGCGCAGCTCCGTCAGGAAGCCCAGGCGGCCCAGGTTGATGCCGAGAATGATTATGTCATGCGGCACTATGGCCCGCGCCGCCCGCAGGACGGTGCCGTCGCCGCCGACGGAGATGAGGAGGTCGGTCCCCGGTATGTTCGCCTTGACCGCCTCGTCGTCCCCGGAAGCGCCGGACCACACGTCGGGGACGAGCGGGGTGAGGGCGGAGCGAAGCTCATCGGCGAGGGCCCGCGCCTCCGCCATCCGGGGGTGATAGAAGATGCCGACTTTGTTCACCGACTCGCTGCTCCTCTCAACTGCCAGATGATGAAGAACTCCTTGTTGCCGGCGGGCCCCAGAAGCGGGGAGGTGGTGAGGCCGAGCAGCCGCAGGCCGCGCGCCGCCGCCCAGGCGACGACACGGCCGATGACGGCGGCATGAACCTGGGGGTCGCGCACGACGCCTCTCTTTCCTACCTCCTCGCGGCGGGCCTGGAACTGCGGCTTCACGAGGGCCAAGAGCCTTCCCTCCTCCTTGAGCAGCCCCGCGACGGCCGGGATCACCTTCGTCAGGGAGATGAACGAGACATCGATGGTGGCCAGGTCCGTCCTTTCGGGAAGGGACTCCAGGTATCTTATGTTAACACGCTCCCGGACGGCGACCCGCGGGTCCCGGCGGAGTCGGTAGTCCAGCAGTCCGTGGCCGACATCGACGGCGTAGACGCGGGCGGCCCCGTTCTGCAGCAGGCAGTCGGTGAAGCCACCGGTGGACGCCCCCACGTCGACCGCGACCAGGCCCTCGACGTTCAGGCGAAAGGCCCGGAGGGCGTGGGCCAGCTTGTCGCCGCCGCGGCTCACGTACTGAGGGCCCGCCAGCAGCTCGATTGCGGCCTGGAGAGGGACGAGGCTGCCCGGCTTGGGGGCAGGCTTGCCCTCGACCGTGACCGCGCCGGCCAGGATGAGGGCCTGCGCCTTCTCCCGGCTCTCAGCCAAGCCGCGCTGGACCAAAAGGACATCCAGGCGACTCTTGTCCGTCACAGGGAAAAGGATAGTGAATAGGCGCGAGGGAAGTCAAGGAAGCGGCCCCGTTGAGGGCGGTGGACCGGGCGTTGGGAGCGTTGTGCGCGATGGGCGGCGTCGGCGCGGTGGCCGGAACATGAGCGCCTTTCTTCCCACCCACCCACCCAGAAATGTAATTCAGCTCCAAGGGGACACCCCTTGGAACCCCGCCAGAGGGGGAGCCCCTCTGGACTCCCCCTGAGTGTGAGCGAAAGCTGCGGGCTTCAACCCGCAGGATGTGATGTGGGGGGCGTTGTGCGGGAGGGGCAGCGTCGGCGTCGCGGGACACACCCGGCCGGAGCAGGGAACTCGCGGGGCCTCGATCCAATCCCGCTATCTGAGGGCGCGCTTGAGGGGATGCCCCACGAGGGCGCTCAGCAGCAGGCTCACAAAGCTGATCAGCAGGGCCCCCAGGAACGCGGCCCGGAAGCCGTCGACCCGAACATCGAGGTCGAAGAGGCCGGCGATCCAGGCGGTGAGGGCGAGCATGGCGGCGTTGATGACGAGGGCGAAGAGGCCGAAGGTCAGGCAGGTGATGGGACAGCCGATGAGTTGCGCCACCGGCTTGATGAGGGCGTTGATCAGGCCGAAGATGACGGCGGCCAACAGCAGCGACGACCAGCCTTCGATGTCGATGCCGCGCACCCACTGCGCCGCCAGCCAGAGCGCGGCGGCGTTGATCAGAAAACGAATGATGAGGGAGAGCACCTCCGACGGCCGCGACCCGCTATCCGCTTCCATGCGCCAGACGAAGACGGTGTGTCTCATTCCCCAACCTTCCCAGGAAGGTATCCTACCCCATCGCAAGCCTTGAAGCGACGATCCCCCCACTGTTATGATTAGAGGGCCCAGGAACCGAGTGTCACTCCCGGAGGTTGAGCGTGACCCGTACCACCCACGCTTCCCCGTCCCCAGTCCTGGCACCGCGTCAGGACGGCGACGGCTTATCCCAGCGCCAACTCATCATCGGGCTCGACGTGGGCTCCACGTCCGTCAAGTACGTGGTCGTCGCCCCCAACAGCCGGGAGATCCTCCACGCCGACTACCGCCTCCATGAGACACGCCAGCCGGAGAAGGTGCTCGAGGTCCTCAAGGAGATCGAAGCGCGCTTCCTCTTTCCCGCCGAGCGGTTCCGCATCTTCGTGACGGGGAGCGGCGGCGCGACGCTCGCCCCCTACATCGGGGCGCGGTTCGTGCAGGAGGTCAACGCCGTCTCCCTGGCCGCGGAGGCCTTGCAGCCGGACGTGGGCTCGGTCATCGAGCTGGGAGGGCAGGACGCCAAGATCATCATCTGGCGGGAGGACCGGAAGACGGGCCGCAAGCGGAAGCTCGCCAATATGAACGATAAGTGCGCCGGCGGCACGGGCGCCGTCATCGACCGCATCGCGGCGAAGCTGCACCTGAGCCAGGCGCAGCTCCAGGAGGTGCGGCACGCCAACGCGAAGGTGCACCCCATCGCCGGCAAGTGCGGCGTCTTCGCGGAGACCGACATAAACAGCCTCCAGAAGCAGGGCGTCCCCACCGAGGACCTGATGGTCTCCCTGTTCGAGGCGATCGTCCAGCAGAACCTCAGCGTGCTCACCCGCGGCAACGTGCTGCGCCCGAAGGTGCTCCTCCTGGGCGGCCCCAACACCTTCCTCCCCTGCCTGCAGGAGGCGTGGCGGCGACACGTGCCGCGCCTCTGGGAGGAACGGGGGCTGACGCTGCCCGCCGGCTCCACCCCCGAGGAGATGGTCGTCGTGCCGGAGCACTCCCTGTACTACGCGGCCCTGGGGTCGGCGCTCTACGGGCAGCAGGAGGAGGGGCTCGCCGGCACCTACGCCGGCACGGCGGCGCTGGAGGAGTACATCGACCTGGGCCGGCGGAAGGCGAAGCAGGACACCGGCCAGCGGGGCCCGCTCGCCCCCGGTGAGGATATCGAGGAGCTGCGGCGTCTCTACGGCACCAAGCCCTTCACTCCCCCCACGTTCTCGCCCGGGCAGCTCGTCGAGGGGTACATAGGGCTGGACGGCGGCTCCACCTCGACGAAGGCCGTCCTCACCGACGCCGAGGGCAACCTGCTGGCGAAGGCCTACCAGCTCTGCAAGGGGAACCCACTCCAGGACGCGAAGGAGGTGCTGGGCGAGCTGCGACGCCAGGTGGAGGGGCAGGGCGCGCGCCTGCGCATCCTCGGCATGGCGACGACGGGCTACGCCAAGGACCTGCTGAAGGAGGCGCTGGGCGCGGACCTGGCGATCCCGGAGACGGTGGCCCACGCCCAGTCCGCCCTCCGCTACTATCCCGACGTGGATGTCATCGCCGACGTGGGGGGGCAGGACATCAAGGTGATCATCATGAAGGCGGGCGCGGTCAAGGACTTCAAGCTCAACACGCAGTGCTCGGCCGGCAACGGCTACTTCCTCCAGAGCACGACCGCCCGCTTCGGCTATGACCTCAGCCAGTGGGCCGACGTCGCGCTCAGAGCCGAGCGGGCGCCGGCTTTCCACTACGGCTGCGCCGTCTTCCTGGAGCAGGACATCTCGCACTTCCAGCAGCTCGGCTGGCAGCCGTCGGAGATCATGGCCGGCCTAGCCCTGACGCTGCCCAAGAACGTCTGGCTCTACGTCGTGCAGGAGACGAACCTGGCCCGCTTCGGCAAGACGTTCCTCCTCCAGGGAGGGACGCACTACAACCTGGCGGTGGTCAAGGCGCAGCACGACTTCATCAAGGCGCGGGTGCCGGACGCGAAGATCCACGTCCACCCGCACGCCGGGGAGAGCGGCGCCCTGGGGGCCGCCAGCGAGGCGATCCGCGTGAGCGACGGCGGGGAGAGCACGTTCATCGGCTTCGACCGGGTGGAGGCGCTCACCTTCACCGCCACCCGCGACGAGTCGACCCGCTGCTCGTTCTGCAAGAACAAGTGCCTGCGCACCTTCGTCGACATCAGGACCTCGCCCGAGCACACGTCCCGCTTCATCTCCGCCACCTGCGAGCGGGGGATGGCGGAGAGCATCGACGAGGTGCGGGCCTTCAACGTCCGCGAGAACGCGGTGAAGAAGGCGAACCCTAACTTCGTCGAGATCGCGGCCCGCGAGGCGTTCCGCAGCTACTCGCCGCAGAGGGTCGCCGCCGGCGAAGACAGGGGACGGCGCTCACTGTTCGGCCGGAACGGCGGCCAGACGACGGCGCGGCTGCGCGAGGGGCGGACGCGGCTGCGCATCGGCGTCCCGCGGCTGCTCACCATGTACTCCTACGCGCCCTTCTTCACCGCTTACCTGGAGAGCCTGGGCGTGCCCCACAGCAACATCATCTGGTCCGACTACACGGACGACCAGATGTTCCGCGAGGGCTCGCGGCGCGGCTCCATCGACCCCTGCTTCCCGGCGAAGATCGCGGTCTCCCACGTCCACAACCTGCTGACCAAGAAGCAGCCGGACGTCATCTTCTTCCCGGAGGTGATGAACGTCCCCAGCGATATCTACGAGTGTCAGGCGGGCTGGAGCTGTCCCACGGTGCAGGGGATGCCGGAGGTGGTGAAGGCGGCCTTCACCACGGAGAAAGACGCCTTCGCCGAGAGGGGGGCATCCTTCTACGACCCCGTCCTCCACATGGGCGAGCCCAACCTCTTCGAGCAGCAGATGCTGACCTTCTTCCGCCCGATCCTCGGCGTGAGCCCGAAGGAGAACGCGGCGGCGCTGGCGGAGGGCTACCGGGCGCTGGAGGCGTTCTGCGGCGGCCTGCGGCGACGGGCGCGGGAGGTGCTCGACCGGCTGGAGGAGGAGGGCCGCCTGGGGGTGGTCATGCTCGGCCGTCCCTATCACAACGACCCCGGCGTGCACCACGACATACCGGACTTGATCCAGCGGCTGGGCTACCCCGTCTTCACCATCGACTCGCTGCCCATGGACGACGACATCCTCGACCGGCTGTTCGGCGAGGAGGTGCGCCGGGGGGAGATCGCCGACCCGCGGGAGATCCAAGACGTCTGGAAACACACTTTCAGCGAGAATACCAGCCGCAAGGTGTGGGCGGCGAAGTTCGTCGCCCGCCATCCCAACCTGACCGGTATCGATTTCTCCTCCTTCAAGTGCGGCCTGGACTCCCCCATCTACCACGTGATCGAGGGGATACTGGAGGCGGCGGGTACGCCCTACTTCGCCTTCCACGACCTGGACGAGAACCGGCCGGCGGGCTCGATCAAGCTGCGGGTGGAGACGATCGATTACTTCCTGCGCCGTCGGCTGGAGGATATGCGGCGTCGCCGCGAGGCGGCGGAGGAGATCGAGCGGCAGGCGGCGAGCTACCGCCAGCGCCTGGAGGAAGAGACGCTTCTAGCCGGAGGAGAACGTGTCCACGATAGGATCAGAGGCTGAGATCGAGGCGAAGGTAGAGGCCTTCCGCCGCACCCTCCGCCAGGAGATGGGCGTGGCGGAGCCGGAGGTGCGCCACTTCAAGCGCCCTACCGAGCCCACGAGGCCGATAAACAAGGCCGAGACGACGATCGTCTTCTGCGCGCTACCCGCCACCCTCCAGGAGGTGCTCCTGGGCGTGCTGGAGGGTCTCGGCTACAAGGCGCAGCGACTTCCCGTCCCCGACGAGGAGTCGCTCGCCATCGGCAAGGAGTTCTGCAACCGCGGCCAGTGCATCCCCACCTATTACACGATCGGGACGCTGCTCAAGTTCCTGTTCGCGCGGCGGCGGGAAGGGCTCTCGGACAGCGAGATCGAGGAGCGCTTCGCCCTCCTCTGGGCGAGCGACTGCGGCCCCTGCCGGATGGGGATGTACGAGGCGGACATGCGGAAGGCGCTGAAGGCGGCCGGCTTCCCCAACTTCCGGATAGCGATGCTGGACATCGCCCACGGCCTGGACATCAACCAGCAGTCGGCGGGGGTGAAGATGACGCCCAAGGTGTTCTGGCGCCTCGCCAAGGCGGCGATCGCCGCCGACCTCCTGGGCGACCTCGCCTGCCAGATACGGCCCTACGAGGTCGTCCCCGGCACGACCGACGCGGCGCTGGCGGAGGCGCGTCAGCTCGTGCGCGTCGCCGCGAGAGAGGGGCACTCCATCCATAAGACGATGGCGTACGTCAGAAGGATCTTCCGCGGCATCCAGGTCGACTACCTGAGGGTCAAGCCGCGGGTCAAGGTCACGGGCGAGTTCTTCCTCAAGCACGCGGAGGACGAGTCGAACCACCGGCTGCTGCACTGGCTGGAGGCGGAGGGCGCCGAGGTGATGCTGGACACGGTGGGGGCGTGGTTCGAGTACATGATCTGGCTCAACGAGCTGAAGGTGCGGGACCGCCTCTTCGTCAAGTCGGACGCGCAGGGGATGGGCACGGCCAACCCCTGGCTGGTGTGGTTCGGGCTGCGCGTGGGCAAGCACTTCGGGGAGATCCTCTACACCTTCTACCGCGCGATCATGAACATGAAGCCGCAGGGCTTCCCGGCGATGGGCCTGCTCGACCGCTACTCGGAGGGCTACTATGAGAAGCGCCTCATCGCCGGCGAGGGCCACCTGGAGGTCACCAAGCACATCTACATGGTGCGGCACGCGAAGGCCCACATGATGATCTCCGTGAAGCCGTTCGGCTGCATGCCGAGCACGATCAGCGACGGCGTCCAGGCGAAGGTGGTGAGCGACCTGGCGGACACGGTCTTCATCCCCATCGAGACGACGGGGGACGGCGAGGTGCTGGTCAAGAGCCGCGTGCAGATGAAGCTGCAGGAGGCGAAGGACAAGGCCCGCGAGGAGCTGCAGCGCGTGCTCGACGGCTACGGCGTCACGCTGGAGGAGGTGCGGGCCTACGCCGAGAGGCACCCGGAGCTGTCGAGCGCGATGCGTCCCATCCCCCACCAGCGGGGCGTCGTGGGGACGGCCGCGAACTTCGCGGCGGACGTGGCGCACCGCATGGGGCGGCGCCCAAGAAAGAGCTAGATACCCCCTCCGGCCAACGACTACCGCAACGTCCCCGCGAATACCTGCCAGGCCAGCGCCGACTTGGCCGTCAGGCTCAGTATTATGTAAACACGCTCCCCGAACAGGTAGTCCTTCCAGGGGCCGACCCTCTTGTACTGGAGGAACATGTTCAGCGCGAAGACGTTGAAGAACAGGAAGATCGAGACGTAGATCCAGTACACAAAGGTCGGGATGGCGTCGACGGCCGAGCCCGCGGCGCCGCCGAAGTAGAAGGCGATGATTATCCAGGGGACGGCGCCGGAAAAGCAGCCGAAGAGGAAGGGCGTCCAGTCCGTCTTCTCCGTCCGCTGGTTGTGGAGCTCCATCACGAGGCCGAAGAGGAGCATGGTGGCGTTCAGAGAGAAGATGAGCACGAGGCTCGGCAGGTCGTACATCC
>DAOUEO010000007.1:0-8705 GCA_034430455.1 Dehalococcoidia bacterium
ACCTCCTCGTCGGTGAGGGTGTGGTCGGGGGACTGGTAGGAGACGGAGAAGGCGAGCGACTTCTTGCCCGCGCCCACCTGCTCGCCCGTGTAGACGTCGAACAGCCGCACCTGCCGCACCAGGGGCGCCCCCGCGATTATCGACTGGATGCGCGCCGCCGCGATGCCCTCGTCGACTGTGAGGGCGATGTCTTGGACTACCGGCGGGAAGCGGGAGACCGGCTCATAGCGGCGGTGCCCGCCCACGAACGGCAGGAGCTTGTCCAGCGCCACCTCGAACAGATAGGCGTCGCCCTCGACCTCGAAGGCGGCCGCCAGGCGCGGGTGCACCTGGCCGATCGCGCCGACGCTCTCGCCCGCCACCTGCACCTCCGCCGCCCGGCCGGGCACGAGGCCGAACAGCTCCGCGTCGACGAAGGCGGCCTCCACCCCCAGGCCGCGCAGAAGCTCTTCCAGGTAGCCCTTGGTGTCGTAGAAGTCGAGCGGCTCCGCCGTCGGGTGGACCCAGCGGTCCTCGCGGTGGCCGCCGACGACAGCGGTCACGTGCTCCTGCTCCTCAGGCAGGTCGCCACCGCGAGGGAGGTAGACGCGCGCCGCCTCGAATAGCGCGATCTCGCCCTCCTCGTAGCGGAGGTTGGCGCCGAGGGTCTGGAGGAGGCTGCCGCGGAGGGTGGTGCGCAGGTACTCCTGCTCGCTGCTCATCGGGTCGGCGACGCGCAGGGGCGGCTTCTCGGCGAGGACGGCGCCGGAGACCACCTGCCGCAGGGTGTCGAGGGTCGTCAGCGGGTAGGTGATGACCTCCTGCATGCCGGCGGCGGCCAGGATGTCGCGGGCGCGCTCACGGAGCTGACGCAGGGGCTGGGGGATGGCCGGCGGGACCTCGCCGCGGAGGTTGGTCGTCGGCAGCCGGTCATAGCCGAAGATGCGCGCCACCTCCTCCGCCACGTCGTCGGCGATGCGGACGTCGGTCCGCCAATAGGGCACCTCCACCACGTAGTAGTCGCGATGCTCCAGGAGGTAGGCAAACCCCAGACTGGCGAGGAGCGCGCTCACCTCGGCGGGAGGCAGGTCCAGGCCGAGGACGGTGCGCAGCCGCTCCCGCGGCACCTCGATGCGGACGGTCTGCGCGCGGCGGGGGTAAACGTCGACGATCCCCGCCGCCGCTCTGCCGCCGGCGAGCTCGACCATGAGCCTGGTGGCGCGCCGCGCCGCAATGATCGACAGCTCGGGGCTCAACCCCTTGTCGAAGCGGCTGGAGGCCTCGCTGCGCGCCTTCAGCCGGATCGATGTCCGGCGGATGCTCGCCGCGTTGAAGTTGGCCGATTCCAGCAGGACGCTGGTCGTGCCCTCCTCGACCTCGCTGTTGGCGCCTCCCATCACGCCCGCCAGCGCCACCGCCGCGTTCGCGTCGGCGATGACCAGCATCTCAGCGATGAGGGTGTGCTGCTCGCCGTCCAGCGTCGTCAGCGGCTCGCCGGGGCGGGAGCGACGGACGATGATCTTCGACTCACCGAGCCGGGCGAAGTCGAAGGCGTGCAGCGGCTGCCCCAGCTCCAGCATGACGTAGTTGGTGATGTCCACGATGTTGCTGATGGGGCGCATCCCCGCCGCGATGAGGCGCTCCTGCATCCAGGCCGGCGAGGGCCCGATGCGGACGCCCTCGATCAGGGTGGCGACGTAGCGCGAGCAGAGGTCGGGGTCGGCGATCTCCACCGAGACCTTCCCCTCGATGGGGGCTCCTTCTTGCGGGTAGCCGACGTCGGGCTCGCGGACGGTCTTGCCGGTGAGGGCGGCGACCTCGCGCGCTATCCCAATCATGGAGAGGCAGTCGGCCCGGTTGGGGGTGACGGCAACGTCGAAGATCGTGTCCCCCAGATATTGCTCCAGCGGCGTCCCGAGGGGCGCGTCGCCGGCGAGAACGAGGATGCCGGTGTGCTCGTCGGAGATGCCCAGCTCCTTCTCCGAGCAGACCATGCCCGCCGACTCGACACCGCGGATGCGCGCCGGCTTGAGGGCAGCGACTTCGCCGCTGTGGCCGTCGATGAGGCGGGCGCCGACGCGGGCGAAGGCGATCTTCTGTCCCGCCGCGACGTTGGGCGCCCCACAGACGACTGTCATCCGCTCGCCGCCTCCCAGGTCGACGGTCGTCAGGCGCAGGCGGTCGGCGTTAGGGTGGGGCGCGACCTCTGTCACGAGCCCCACCGATATCCCCTCCCAGTCGCCGCCGACGCGCTCGATGCTGTCGACGGCGGTCCCGGCCATGGTGAGGCGGTGGGCGAGCTCCCTGGGTGGGAGGTCGATGTCTACGTAGTCGGCGAGCCAGCGTAGGGATACTCTCATGGCGTCACTCAGAACTGTTTGAGGAAACGCAGGTCGTTGGCGTAGAAGAGCCGTATGTCCTCGATGCCGTAGCGGAGCATACAGATGCGCTCGATGCCCATCCCCGCCGCGAAGCCGGTGTAGCGCGCCGTGTCGTACCCCATGTTGGCGAGGATCTCGGGGTGGACCATGCCCGCGCCCAGTATCTCGATCCAGCCCTCGCCGCTGCAGGTGCGGCAGCCCTTCCCCTCGCAGATCATACAGTCGATGGCCATCTCCGCCCCCGGCTCCACGAAGGGGAAGTAGTCGCAGCGAAAGCGGACCTTCCTCTCCTGGCCGAAGGTGCGCTTCGCGAACTCGAAGAGGGTGCCCTTGAGGTCGGCCATGCTGATCCCCTCATCCACGGCCAGGATCTCGACCTGGGTTTGCATCCACTCGTGCGTGGGGTCGGTCGCCTCGTTGCGGTAGCAGCGGCCGGGGACGACGACGCGGATGGGGGGCTGCGTCTTCTCCATCACGCGCACCTGGTTGGGCGAGGTGTGGGTGCGCATGACGGCCTCGTACTCGCCGTCGCGGGGCGAGTCAATGTACAGCGTGTCCATCGTGTCGCGGGCGGGGTGGTCCTTGGGGATGCGCAGCGCCTCGAAGTTGTAGTAGTCCGACTCCACCTCCGGCCCCTCGACGACGGAGAAGCCCATCGAGACGAAGGCGGCGAGGACGTCGCGCAGGGTCTGGGTCACCGGGTGGAGGCGTCCCACGCGCTGGGGACGGCTGGGAAGGGTTACGTCGAGGCGTCCGGCCTCGATGGCGGCGAATCTCCGGCCCTGGACCTCCTCCCGGCGGGCGGCGAGCGCCTCTTCCAGCTCCCTCTTCAGGCGGTTGGCGGTTGCTCCCGTAGAGCGTCGCTCCTCGAGGGGGAGGTCTGTCAGGCCGCGCAGGAGGAGGGTGAGGCTCCCCTTGCGGCCGAGGTAGGCTACCCGCCATCTATCGAGGGACTCCTCATCCTCGATGGCGGCCAGTTCGGCGCGCGCCCGCGTCTCGATCTCTTTGAGTTCGCCGATCATATGTCACGCAGGGTCGATTTCAATGATCTCAGCGGAGACTGTCAAGCCGACGTCTTCAGGGGTGGAAGCGGCATAGCTTCGAGGCTATTATGGGTTAGGCGCGAGGGATGGGTCAACAGCTTGCGCTCGCGCCGCCGGCCCGCAGGTCGGGCGAGACGCCCGACGATGGCGCAGGGTCTGTGCGCGTGTGTACGTTCGTCGCGTAGATGGCGTATAATATGGGCGAGAGTCGCCGCGGCGACTTGGCGAGTATCTTGGGGGCCGCTAGCTCAATTTGGCAGAGCAGCTGACTCTTAATCAGCATGTTACAGGTTCGAGTCCTGTGCGGCCTACCAGCCAAGAGATCCCGGACGGGCTGTAGAAGGCCCCGTTATCGACCGTCAATTCCATCAGCGGGGAAGTGTCGGAACTGGCAGACGAGCATGATTTAGGATCATGTGCCGCAAGGCGTAGGGGTTCGAGTCCCCTCTTCCCCACCAGCTCGGAAGCCTGCCGTCGCGGGGGCCGTGGAAGCGCGGGACCGGGAGCAACGTAGACAAGAGCCGCGGATGGGCGGACCTACATGGGGACTCTGCTCGAGGTAAAGAACCTCCGCACCTACTTCTTCACTGATGACGGCGTAGTCAAGGCAGTAGATGGGATCAGCTACGACCTCCAGGAGGGCGAGACCATCGGCCTGGTAGGAGAAAGCGGCTGCGGCAAGAGCGTCAGCGCCCTCTCTCTCCTCAGACTCATTCCCAGTCCCCCCGGCAAGATCGTCGACGGCGAGGTCTGGTTCGAGGGCGAAGACCTCCTCAAGGTCAGCGAAGACGAGGTCCGCCACATTCGGGGCAACCGCATCGCCATGATCTTCCAGGAGCCGATGACCTCTCTCAACCCCGTCCTGACCATCGGCCGGCAGGTCACTGAGGCCCTGGAGCTCCACATGAAGATGGACCGGCGCAGCGCCACGAAGAGGGCGGTCGAGCTGCTGGAGATGGTCGGTATTCCCGACGCCCCCATGCGGCTGAAGGAGTACCCCCACCAGTTCTCCGGCGGCATGCGGCAGCGCGTGATGATAGCTATGGGGCTCTCCTGCAACCCCCGGCTCCTGCTCGCCGACGAGCCCACGACGGCTCTCGACGTCACCATTCAGGCGCAGATCCTGGAGACGATGGCCCGGCTCAGCAAGGAGTTCGGGACGGCGGTCATCATCATCACCCACAACCTGGGGGTCATCGCGCGCTACGCGCAGCGCGTCAACGTCATGTACGCGGGGAAGATCGTCGAGGCGTCTACCTCGCGGGAGGTGTACGGCAACCCCCGGCACCCCTATACTATCGGCCTGCTCAAGTCGGTGCCGCGGCTCGACGAGGAAAGGAAGGACAAGCTGGCCCCGATCGAAGGCTTTCCTCCCGACCTGGCGCATGCTCCTCCCGGCTGCAGCTTCTACCCACGTTGTGGGTATCGAGTGGACAGGTGCCGCGAAGAGGAGCCGCCGCTGATGCTTGCCGGCGAGAAGCACTATTCGGCTTGTTGGGTCATGCCCACCGTCGCAAAGGCCCGAAGCGAATGAGGGGTGAATCGAGCGCTGTCACCAGCACTGACGCCCGGACCGGCGGCGACGGCGTCCTCATCGAGGTGAACGACCTCAAGGTGTACTTCCCGGTTACCGCCGGCATCATCTTTCAGCGCAAGGTCGCCGACGTGAAGGCGGTCGACGGGGTTTCGTTCAGCATTCGCCGCGGTGAGACGCTGGGTCTGGTGGGGGAGAGCGGGTGCGGCAAGTCGACGGTTGGGCGCGCCATCCTCCAGCTCTACCGGCCCACCGCCGGGGAGGTCCTCTTCGGGGGCAGCAACCTGACCAGGCTGAAGGGCGGCGAGCTGCGGGCCTTCCGCCGCAAGATGCAGATGATCTTTCAGGACCCCTACGCTTCTCTCAATCCCCGGATGAGCGTGGGGAGCATCATCGGCGAGCCTCTCATCATCCACTCCCTGGCGAAGGGCAAGCGGCGTCGCGAGCGGGTGCGGGAGCTGATGCAGACCGTGGGGTTGAACCCCTACTACGCCAGTCGCTATCCGCACGAGTTCAGCGGCGGCCAGCGACAGCGTATCGGGATCGCCCGCGCCCTCGCCGTGGAGCCGGACTTCATCGTCTGTGACGAGCCGATCTCGGCCCTGGACGTTTCCATTCAGGCCCAGATCATCAACCTGCTGGGGGAGCTGCAGGAGAAGTTAGGCCTCACCTATCTCTTCATTGCGCACGACCTATCGGTGGTGCGGCACATCAGCGACCGCGTGGCGGTGATGTACCTGGGGAGGCTGATGGAGCTTTCCGACCGGGTGGAGATGTATGAGAACGCGCTGCACCCCTACACCAAGGCGCTGCTCTCCGCCGTGCCGATACCGGACCCGGTGGTAGAGGCGACGAGGGAGCGCATCATCCTCACCGGCGACGTGCCCAGCCCGTTGTATCCTCCCTCGGGCTGTGTCTTCCACACCCGCTGCCCCATCATGATCGACGAGTGCCGCGAGCGCGTGCCGGAGTGGCGCGAGGCGTCCCGCGGCCACTGGGTCGCCTGCATCCGCGTCTAGCGGCGATAGCCCCGACGCTAGCCCGCCCGCCATCGCCTCCTCGCGTACCATCCCGCCGCTTGCCCAAATTGAACCCGCCAATCCCCTATGCTACCATCGAGCCGTCATGGACCAGGCACACATCCGCAACTTCTGCATCGTCGCCCACATCGACCACGGCAAGTCCACCCTCGCCGACCGGCTGCTGGAGATGACGGGCACGATATCCCAGCGCGCCATGCAGGAGCAGGTGCTCGACACGATGGAGCTGGAGCGCGAGAAGGGGGTCACGATCAAGTCGAAGGCCGTGCGCATGCTCTATCGCGCCGCCGACGGCGAGGAGTACGAGCTGAACCTCATCGATACGCCGGGCCACGTCGACTTCACCTACGAGGTCTCGCGTGCCCTGGCCGCCTGCGAAGGGGCGCTGCTCGTCGTGGACGCCGCTCAGGGCATCCAGGCGCAGACGCTGGCCCACACCTATCTCGCCCTCGAGCACAACCTCACGGTCATCCCCGTGATCAACAAGATCGACCTGCCGAACGCGGAGCCGGAGCGCGTCGCCCGCGAGCTGGAGGCCGCCATCGGCTTCGCGCCCGGCGAGGTGCTCTACACGTCGGCGAAGGAGGGCACGGGGACGCGCGAGGTGCTGGAGGCGGTGGTGAAGCGTCTGCGGGCGCCCCAGGGCCGCGCCGACGCCCCTCTGCGGGCCCTCATCTTCGACTCCAAGTACGACCCCTACAAGGGCGTCATCGTCTACGTGCGCGTGGTCGACGGCTCTCTGGCGGCGGGACAAGCGTTGTGGCTCGTGGGCGAGCACCGGGCGGTCGAGCCGCTCGAGGTGGGCGTCTTCCGGCCGGAGATGGTGCAGGTGGAGGGTCTGAGCAGCGGCGAGGTCGGCTATGTGGCCACGGGACTCAAGAACGTCAAGGAGTGCCGGGTCGGCGACACGATAACGGAGGACGGGCGCCGCGCCGACGCGCTGCCGGGCTATCAGCCGGCGAAGCCGATGGTCTTCGCGGGGCTCTATCCCGCCGCCGCCAACGACTACGCCCTCCTCCGCGACGCCCTCGACAAGCTCAAGCTGAACGATGACGCTCTCACCTACCAGCCGGAGTCCAGCATCGCCCTGGGCTTCGGCTTCCGCTGCGGCTTCCTGGGCCTCCTGCACATGGAGATCGTGCAGGAGCGGCTGGAGCGGGAGTACGACCTGACGCTGCTGATCACCGCTCCCAGCGTCGAGTACCTGGCGACGGCGACGGACGGCCGCGAGCTCGTCGTCGACAACCCCTCGGAGCTGCCGCCGCCCAGCGAGGTCGTCGCCGTCCGCGAGCCCTGGATGAACATCTCCGTCATCACTCCCGACCGCTACATCGGGCCGGTGATGGAGCTGGTCACCAGCCGGCGGGGCGAGTTCCGGCACATGGGCTATCTGGGCCAGGGACGGGGAGACGCGGAGGGGGGCTCGGTGGCGGAGGAGGCGCGCGTGGTGCTGGAGTACCGGATACCGCTCTCGGAGATGCTGGTGGAGTTCTACGACCAGCTCAAGTCGCACACTCAGGGCTACGCCAGCCTGGACTACTCCTTCTCCCACTACGCCCCGGCGAAGCTGGTGAAGCTGGACATCCTCGTCAACCAGCAGCCGGTGGACGCCCTCTCGCTGATCACGTCGGCGGAGAAGGCGACGGTGCAGGGTCGGGCGCTGGTGGAGTCGTTGCGGCGCCTTATACCGCGTCAGATGTTCGACGTGCCGGTGCAGGCGGCGGTCGGCGGGCGGGTCGTGGCGCGGGAGACGATCCGGGCGATGCGCAAGAACGTGCTGGCGAAGTGCTACGGCGGCGACGTGACGCGGAAGCGGAAGCTGCTGGAGAAGCAGAAGGCGGGGAAGAAGCGGATGCGTATGGTGGGGCAGGTGGAGATACCGCAGGAGGCGTTCATGGCGGTGCTGAAGCTGGGGCGGTAGGGGTTCCTCGTGGGGCGGGCATCGGCGGCGGTTTGATTGACTGTTGTTTGGCGAAAACTTTTTTCCTGCGAATCTGAAAAGGGCGGTTCTGGTTGATTGACTGCGCGGGTGGCCGTTGCCGGCCGGCGGAGCGTCGTCGTCATGGGGTCATGATAGCAGAGGGGGCGGCCGTTTGTAAGGGGGATGTGGCACGCTGCGGCGGGCAAGCCCTCCGCGCCTCCCTCGCGGGAAGAGCTATCTGGTGTGTTCCCACCCGCCCGCCCAGGAATGTATTACAGGAATCTCAGGGGGACACCCCCTGAAACCCCCGGCAGAGGGGAGGGCCCCTCTGGACTCCCCCTGAGATGAGGGCGGTCTGCGGGATGAATCCCGCAGCCTTGTCGTATGGGGCGTCTTGCGGGTGATGAGGCGTCGGTGTGGTCGCCGTAACATGGGCGTGGTTGCTCCCACCCGCCCGCCCTCGAAAGGTCACGGAAGATCAAGGGGACACCCCTTGAACCCCGCCAGAGGGGAGGGACCCCTCTTGACTCCCCCTTTTGTGGCTGCGGGATGTCGGATGTGTAGGAGGTTGAGGACTGCCTGCCGGCAGGCGGACCTGCACGACGGGTGTATCTGGAAGAGGCTGACGTGGAAGGCTAAAGCCTTCCTCTACGTTGCGCTGGCTACTCCGCGCTTGCAGGTGACGGGATGTCGGCGTTGTCGGCGTAAGATGGGCGTGGTTGCTCCCACCCGCCCGCCCTAGGAAGGTCACAGAAGATCAAGGGGACACCCCTTGGACCCCGCCAGAGGGGAGAGCCCCTCTGGGCT
>DAOUEO010000008.1:0-3774 GCA_034430455.1 Dehalococcoidia bacterium
CGTGGCCTGCGGTATCGTCAACTACTCGTCGCGGGAGGTGGAGGCGATCCAGGGGCTGCGGTCGGACCGGATAGCGGAGGCGCTGGGGCACGAGTACGGGGCGGAGGTGGTGCACCGGGACAACCTGGTGGTGCTGTGATTTCTGATTGTTGTTGTTTGCGGGAAGTTTTTTCTTTTTGAGTCTGCCGGGGGGTGTTCTGGCTGATTGACCGTCGGCGGTAGGAGTCGACGGCGCCGGCGATGGCCTGCTGGAGGCGCTTGTCGCGGCGGACGTCGTGCTGGGCGAGCTTGAGCATGAGGCGGCGGATGGTGGGGCTGGCGAGGAGCGCCTCGATGACGTCGTTTAGCTGTTTGGAGCGGCTGCCGGTCTTGAGGGCGTTGAGGTTGCCCATGGGGGCGCCGGCGCCGGGTCGTTTTCCTCCGCGTGGCATAGCGGGGTGATCATAGCGCCGGGCGGCGCGATCTCAAAGGGGGAAGTGGCACTGGGGAGAGGTGGGGGCGCGGCCTTCGGGAGATCGGAATCGGAGGTTGGGTTAGCGGTTCTGCGGGTTGAAACCCGCAGCCTCGGGGAGAGGGCGCTATCCGCGGCTGCGGCGGGCAGGCTCTCTGGACTACCCCTTTGAGGTTGGCCGGGATTGTAGACGAGCGGTCAGTTGTCTGCCGAATCTGCAAGCCCAGCGCAGTCACTGTCGGGCTCAAGCGAGAAGCTGATGCCACCGGTACGCTGGGGTTCGGTTACATAGACGGTCTGGGCCTCGTTTTCGTCGTGGACTCCGGGATAATACTCGGTGACGCGACATTCCGCTTCAACGCGGACCACATAGCCGCCGGTGCCCAGGTCATCGACATGGTAGGAGCCATCCGTTCTGCTGGTGGCTGTGGCCCATTCCCTTACCCACTGCGTCCACCCCCACCAAGAAGAACTATGATCGTAAGGGCCGACATAGATCTGCGCACCGGCAATGGGGCGGCCTTGCTCGTCCGTGACCACGCCGGAGATGCCTCCGCCGGGGTCGAGGGCGAAGTCGATGTCCGGGGTGTTTTGGCCCTCCACAACGTTGATGAGCGTAGCATCCTCCTCCCAGCGGACGCCGCCATAGTGCTCACCGGCGTACCCGTCCTTGAGCACCCAAACCAGATATTGGCTGGAAGGAGGGAGAGTTGTGATGGTGTAGCTGCCATCCGGTTTAGTCACCACGGCGTTTTCCGGCCCGACACCGCGTGAGGCCCAGACATTGGCGCCTTCTATGGGGTTGCCCTGAGCATCAGTGACAACGCCGCTGATGCTACTTCCCATGCCGAGGCAGAGGTTGATGTCGGGCGTGTCCTGCCCGTCGATGACGGTCACGGGGCTCCGGCCATCCCACCCGCCTGGGTCTTTGCAGTCCTCGCGAATGTAGCCATCACATTCCACATCCAGCCGGTACTCACCGGCGGCGAGGCTGGTGGTCGTGTAGGAGCCGTCGATATCCGTAAATCCGATGCCCCCGTCAATAGGGTCCTCCACTGATTGTGCGAAGACCCTGCAGTCGTTGAGCGGGTTCCCCTCGCCATCCGTGACCACGCCGGAGATGGTGCCCAAGAGGCCGAGGCTGAAGTCGATGCTGGGCGTGTCCTGCCCCTCCACGACGGATACGGGGGTGGCTTCATCCCGCCCGGGTACGCCGTCGAAGTAGTTGGAGACGTGGCCATCGCATTTCACGTTTACCCGATAGTCACCCGTACCGAGACCGTCGATCGTGTAGGAGCCATCGGGACTCGTCTGCCCACTGCCGTAGGTCCCGCTATCATCCCACGGGGTGACATACACCCAGCAGTCGTCGAGCGGATTCTCCAGATCATCGGTGGCCGAGCCAGAGATGGTGCCCGCCAAGTCCAGGTTGAAGTTGATGTCGGGCGTGTCCTGCCCCTCGAGGACGTGTACACGGGCGGCGCCATTGGGCTCGCGTACGCCGCTGTAGTACTCCGTGATGTAGCCAGGGCAGCCCGCTCCTACCAGGTAGTCGTTATCGCCCTTGACACCGCTGATCGTGTAGGAGCCGTCTGGGTCCGTCGATGCGGAACCAAAGGCGTTGCCGTCCCAGGGCTCGGCATGAACGTGGCAGCCCTCAAGCGGCTGGCCTTCAGCGTCAGCGATCAGGCCGGAGATGGAACTGGGCAAGTGACCACCGGCGGTTCCACCACATGAGAGGCAGGCAGCACCGAGCAGAACAATGGGCAAGAGCACCAGGAGCTTTCGAGCGCGCATCATGCACCTCCCAGAAAATGCTGGCAATCATCACCCCGCGAGGATGCCGCAGGCAAACGTGTCGGCCCGGTACTTGTCTAGTCTATTATCGACAGTTCCCAACCAACATGTTGATCTGAGTCCAATCCATTGCTTGACAAACGGGACGCCCCTTGCTAGGGTTCCTCGCACCAGGGGAGTCGTTCTCGGATTTCGGCCCCAGCGAGGAGGGTTCCGTGCCCATGCGACGATTACGCCGTTGGAGGATCCTCCTCCCCACCACCACCGCCGTGTGTTACTCTCAAAGGCGGACAGGTCTGGACTCCTCCGGAATGGGGAGAGGTGAAAGCGCCTGGGTCCAAAGACGGGGGATGAGAAGAGGGTATGATCCGAGAGTGTAGGGCGGCGGACGCGGAGCGCATCCATCTCATCATCAACGAGGCGGCGCAGGCGTACAAGGGGGTGATCCCCGACGACTGCTGGCACGAGCCCTATATGCCGCTGGAGGAGCTGCGCCAGGAGATGGGGCAGATGACGTTCTTCGGCTGGGACACGGGGGACGGGCTGAGCGGCGTCATGGGGTATCAGCCGCTGACCGGCGTAACGCTCGTCCGCCACGCCTACGTGCTGCCGGAGCGTCAGGGCGAGGGGATCGGCGGCAGGCTGCTGGCGCATCTGAAGGGGATGTCGAGAGGGCGGCTGCTGGTGGGGACGTGGACGGCGAACGCGGGGGGCATCCGGTTCTATGAGCGGCACGGCTTCCGGCTGCTGGCGGACGGTCAGGAGCTGCTGAGGCGGTACTGGGACATCCCGCAGCGGCAGCGGGAGACGTCGCTGGTGCTGGGGATGGAGGTGTGACAGGCAGAAGCCCTATTCTTTCCCACCCGCCCGCCCAGGTATGTTAAACAAGAAGATTCTGGGGGGACACCCCCCAGGCCCCCTGTCAAAGGGGGCTTCGCCCCCTCTGTACTCCCCCGAAACGGGGGCGACTGCGGGAGAGCATGAGGCAACGGGTCGGGCACCCTTCACACGCGGGCAGGTCTGGACTCCTCCCCCACGAGGTCTGGCAGCGGGCAGGTCTGCTGGTGTATGCTGGACGTTGCCCACGATAGGCACGGCGGAGTCCGTCTATACGTCTCCGGCACGGGGATGGAGGGTCGACGAGGCAGGGCGATGTCAACTCAGACGGTCGACGAGGAGAGCGCGGTCGGGGTCGCTTACGGGCCCAGCGGCCTGCAGCCGGTCGGGGAGACGTGGGCCAACCGGCTGTACCCGGGGGACAATCTGTCCATCCTGCGCGAGCTTCTGGACGACCCGGCGGTCCGCGGGCAGGTCAACCTGGTCTACATCGACCCGCCGTTCGGGACGGGGCAGCGCTACACCTTCTCGCGCGGACGCCACGCGACGATAAGCCGCGTCGCCAACGGGCGCACGGCCTACGACGACGCCCTCACCGGCGAGGCGTATCTGGACTTCCTGCGGCCACGCCTCGAAGCGCTGCGGGAGCTGCTGGCGGACGACGGCTCGGTCTACGTCCACGTCGACTG
>DAOUEO010000009.1:0-10067 GCA_034430455.1 Dehalococcoidia bacterium
GGTTCAGGTGATCGCTCTCATCGGCGGGACAGGGCTCGAGGGTATGGGGCTGGCGCTGCGGCTGGCCCAGGCAGGCGAGCGGATAATCATCGGCTCTCGCAGCGAGGCCCGCGCCCGGGAGGCCGCCGACAAGGTCAAGGCCCGCCTGCCGCAGGCCGACGTCCGGGGCGCGGAGAACGCGGTGGCTGCCCGCGAGGCCGATGTCATCATCTTGACGGTGCCCTATGAGGGCCACCAGGAGACGCTGGAGCTCCTCCGCGATCACATCGCCGCCAAGGTCGTGATCGACGCCGTGGTGCCTCTGGAGCTTGGGCGGGGTCGCGTCAGCGTGCTCCCCGTGGAGGAGGGCTCCGCCGCGCAGCAGGCGCAGCGGCTTCTGCCGCGGGCGCGCGTGGCCGCCGCCTTCCAGCACATCAACGCCGAGAGGCTCGCCGACCTCGATGCCTTCCTCGACGCCGACGTCGTGGTGTGCGGCGACGACCCCGACGCCAAGCGGGCGGCGATGGCCCTCGCCGAGAAGATCGGGGGCGTGCGCGCCCTCGACGGCGGCGGCCTGGCCAACGCCCGCTATCTGGAGCAGACAACGGCGCTCCTGGTCGTCCTCAATCGAATCCACAAGGCCCGGTCCAGCGTCCGCTTCACCGGTATCTGAAGGAGGCGGCGCGACCGGCCGGATGGCGCAATGACAATCCCTGAGCTACGGGTCATCGGGCTTACGGGCATCCCCGAGGTGAAGCCGGGCGATGACCTCTCGATCTTCATCCTGGAGGCGGTGGAGCGGCAGGAGACGCCCCTTCAGGAGGGTGACGTGCTGGTCGTGACCCAGAAGGTCGTGTCGAAGGCGGAGGGAAAGCTGGTTGAGCTGGGCGCAATCGAGCCCTCCGACCTTGCCCGCGCGTTCGCCGCCCGCTGGGGCAGGGACGCCAGACTGCTGGAGGTGGCGTTGAGGGAGAGCCGCCGCGTCGTCCGCATGGACAGAGGCGTCCTTATCGTCGAGACAAAGCACGGCTTTGTCTGCGCCAACGCCGGCGTCGACGCTTCGAACACCGGCCGGCCGGACGTGGTGTCCTTGCTGCCCGACGACCCCGACCGCTCCGCCGAGCGGCTTCGGTCTCAGATAGGCGAACGGGCGGGCGTCGACCTGGCGGTCATCATCTCCGACAGCTTCGGCCGGCCCTGGCGCGGCGGCGTCGACCAGGTTGCTCTGGGCGTGGCAGGGCTGTCGGCGTTGAAGGACTACACCGGTCAGAGAGACCCCTCCGGCCGTGAGCTGAGGGCGACGCAGATCGCGGTTGCGGACGAGCTGGCGTCGGCGGCCGAGCTGGTCATGGGAAAGCTCGACCGCATACCGGCCGCCGTCGTGAGGGGGTACGCGGCGCCGGTGGGGGCCGGCAGCGGCCGCCAGCTCCTGCGCGAGCCGGAGGAGGACCTCTTTCGCTAGGGCGCTGATTTCCGCGGGGTAGGGTGGCAAGTGGAGCAAGAAGCCTCACCAGGTAGTGACGAGCTCAGCCTGGAGCCCTCTCCGGTGCCGGGCGTCAGCCGCAACGTCTTCGTCCTGGGCCTCGTCAGCTTCGCCACCGACATCGCCAGCGAGATGCTCTACCCCCTGGTGCCCATCTTCCTGACCGTCACCCTGGGCGCGCCCGTGGCGTTCCTCGGCCTCATCGAGGGGATCGCTGAGGGCACGGCCAGCCTGATGAAGGTCGGCTCCGGCTGGTACTCCGACCGCCTATCGCTGCGACGGCCGCTGGTGGCCGCCGGCTACGGGCTCTCGGCCGTTGGCAAGCTGCTGCTGGCGACCGCCTTCCACTGGCCGCAGGTGCTGGTCGCGCGCACCACCGACAGGTTCGGCAAGGGGGTGCGCACCTCGCCCCGCGACGCCCTCATCGCCGACTCATCGCTGCCGGAGGCCTACGGCCGCGCGTTCGGCTTCCACCGGGCGGCTGACACGGCGGGCGCGGTCCTCGGGCCGCTGATCGGCCTGGCGATGTTGCAGATCGTCGGCGAGCAGCATCTGCGGCCGGTGCTCCTGATCGCCGTGGTCCCGGGCGTGGCCAGCCTGGCGCTGATCCCCCTCGTACGGGAGCGGCGGCGCGAGCCCCGGGCTGCGGGCGCTCCCGGCGTCAAGATAGACCTGTCGGGAGCGGGCCCCGTCTTCTGGATGTTCCTCGGCATCAGCCTCCTCTTCGCCCTCGGCAACTCCAGCGACGTCTTTCTCATCCTGCGCGCCAATGACATGGGGCTCGCCCTGACGATCGTCATCCTGATGTATGTGGTCTACAACACGAGCTACAGCCTGTTGTCGCTGCCGGCGGGGATAGTGGCCGACAGGCTGGGCAAACGGCTGCTGGTGACGGGCGGCTTCTTCGTCTACGGGCTGGTGTACTTGGGCTTTGCGCTGGCGGGCCAGGGGAGCCATCTCTGGCTGCTCTTCGTCGTCTACGGCGTGTACATGGCCCTCACCGACGGCATGGCGCGGGCGCTGGTCGCCGAGCTGGCCCCGTCCGACAGGCGGGGGACCTTCCTGGGGCTATATCACACCGGCATCGGGCTGATGGCGGTGGCGGCGAGCGTGATCGCCGGTGTGCTGTGGAGCGCCGTTGGCCCGCCGGCGCCGTTCTGGCTAGGGGCGTCGACAGGCTTCGCCGCGGCCCTCCTCATGCTGGCCCTCCCCCGCCGTCGTCAAGCTGTCAGCGAAGCGGGAGCTTAGGGGTCGCGCAGCACCGCCCCCGTGTTCGCGCTCGTCACCAGGCTAGCGTACCGCCGCAGCCAGCGACTCGGCAGCTCCCGCGCGGGCGGCTTCGCCTCCGCCAGCCGCTGCTCGATCTGCCCGTCCGATAGATCGACCTCCAGCCGGTGGCTCGGGATGTCGATGTGGATGACGTCGCCGTCGCGCAGGGCGGCGATCGGCCCGCCCGCCGCCGCCTCCGGCGACACGTGCCCGATGCAGGCGCCGCGGCTCCCCCCCGAAAAGCGGCCGTCGGTTATCAGGGCCACCTTGTCGCCCAGCCCGCTGCCGACGATGTTGGCGGTGGGCGCCAGCATCTCCCGCATGCCCGGCCCGCCCTTCGGCCCTTCGTAGCGGATGACCACCACCTCGCCCGCCTTGATATCTCCCTCCAGGATGGCCTTGTTCGCCTCATCTTCCGAATCGAAGACGTGCGCTGGCCCGCTGAACACGAGCATCGCCGGGTCGACGGCCCCCGCCTTGACCACCGCCCCCTCCGGCGCCAGGTTCCCGAAGAGGATCGCCAGCCCGCCGCTCTCGCTGAACGGGTTCTCCAGCGGCCGGATGACCTCGCTATCGTGTATCCGCGCGTCGGCGATGTTCTCGCCCAGCGTCTTGAGGGTGACCGTCTTCTGGCTGAGATCGAGGAGGCCGGGCTTGCGGCTGATCTCCCTGAGGATGGCGCTCATGCCGCCCGCCCGGTCGACGTCCTCCATGTGGACATTGTTGGCGGGCGCCACCTTGCAGATGTGGGGCACGCGCGCCGCCACCTCGTTGAGGCGCGCAAGCGGGTAGTCGATGTCGCCCTCGTGGGCCAGGGCCAGCGTGTGGAGGACGGTGTTCGTCGAGCCGCCCATCGCCATGTCCAGGGCGAAGGCGTTGTCGATAGCCTGCGGCGTCACGATCTGACGCGGCGTCAGGTTCGCTTCCAGCAGCCGCATGACCTGCCGCGCCGCCCGGCGATACAGCCCCGTGCGCTCTTCGCTCTCCGCCAGGATCGTGCCGTTGCCGGGGAGGGCAAGGCCGATCGCCTCCATGAGGCAGTTCATGGAGTTGGCGGTGAACATGCCGGCGCAGGAGCCGCAGCCGGGGCAGCCCGCCAGCTCCAGCTCACGCAACTCCTTCTCGCTGATGCGCCCGGCGCTGAGGGCGCCCACGCCCTCGAAGATGTTGATCAGGTCGACGGCCCGCCCGTCGGGGAGGTGCCCCGCCTTCATCGGCCCGCCGCTGACGAAGATCGTCGGGATGTCCAGCCGCATCGCCGCCATCAGCATACCGGGCACGATCTTGTCGCAGTTGGGGATGCAGACCATGGCGTCGAAGCAGTGGGCGGCGACCATCGTCTCCACGCAGTCGGCGATGAGCTCGCGGCTGGGCAGCGAGTACTTCATGCCGAAGTGGCCCATGACGATGCCGTCGCCCACGGCGATAGTGTTGAACTCGAAGGGGACGCCGCCGGCCTCCCGTATCGCCTCCTTGACGACGCGTCCGACTCCCTGGAGGTGGGCGTGGCCGGGCACGACGTCGACGTAGGAGTTGGCCACGGCGATGAACGGCTTGTCGAAGTCCGCCTCGCTGCGGATGACCCCCGTGCTCCGGAGCAGCCCGCGATGGGGCGCCCGCTCGAACCCCTTCTTTATCTGGTCTGATCGCATGATAGTGCCTCTCTAGCTGCTGGCGGCTGTCTGTCCTCTGCTGTGGCTGAACTGTTCAACACGAATCCTACGTTACGGTCGGCGGCGTTGACAAGCCCGTCCGGTCGATGAGCTGCTTCTCCTGCGGTTGTCACTCCGGCGGGGGTGGTCGTGGTTGTTGCCGTCGGCGGGTGGTACACTTGGAGGTGCCGGCTGTGGTAGCCCTATCCGAAAGGCGTTGGCTTGGGGCGCAAGACCAAGACGAAGAAGCGCGAGCGTCCGGAGCGCATTGTGGAGGAGCCTCGTCCTGCTGGGGGCGGGGCCCGCCTCTTCAGGTTGCTTGCCGTTCTTATCGTTGTCGCCGTCGTCGCATGTCTTGCCGCCCTGAGTGGGGCGGGCTCGCCCGGCCCCACGGCCAGCGTGAGGAGCGATCCCAGGGCGGCCATCGTCGACCAGCTAAGCTCAAGAAACCCTAACCCGTCCTTCGTCGAGACCGCGACGGCTACCCTGGAGGAGGCCGGATACGCTGTAGACTACTACGGTGCCGATCAGGTCACGGTGGAATTCCTCCGGGACTTGCCGAATCGCTATCCGGATCTCGTCATCCTGCGGGCCCACTCAGCCATTCCGGGGAAGGACCTGACCCTTCCCACAGACATCGATCCCGACATCCTCGAGCGGATCATGCGCAGGATTGGGGATGACGTGCTCCTGTTCACATCGGAGCCCTACGACGAGACGGCGTACCTGGACGAGCAAAAGGCGCTGCGCCTGTTCCCCGTCGTCTACCGCGGAGACCCCATGAGCGACTCCTATTTCGCGATCGCGTCCGGTTTCGTGGAGTCGAGCATGAGTGGGCGGTTCGACGGCACAACGGTCATCCTCATGGGTTGCAGCAGCCTCGCCTCGGACAGGACTGCCGCCGCCTTCGTCGACAAGGGCGCGGGAGCAGTCGTCGGTTGGAGCGACACCGTAACGCCCGAGCACACCGACGCGGCCACGGAGCGCCTGCTCGAGCATCTGCTGAAGGATGACCTACCCGCGACGGAAGCCGTGGCGAAGACCATGTCCGAGGTGGGCCCTGACCCCTCGTATGGCGCCATCATGCGGGCCTACCCCTCCGGCGGCTAGGCAGGCTGGCATCAATGCCGCCTTTGGTGGCACTCTCGATTGAGGTAGATCGCCTGCTTGCTCCAACGGCTCGAACAAGCTAATATTGCGGAGATCTGCGCTTTTTCTTGAGGCCGGTTATGGTAGCACAGCTTGAGGTCAAAGACCTGTCGATCCACTTTGGTGGTGTGGTCGCGCTGGACAACGTCTCCTTCCGTGTCGAGGAAGGGGAGATTATGGGGCTTATCGGCCCCAACGGGGCGGGGAAGACCACCCTATTCAACTGCGTCACCCGCGTATACAATCCCAGCCACGGCTCGATCACCTTTGAAGGGCACGAGTTGCTGCGAATGCCGGCGTACCAGGTGATCCGAGTCGGCATCTCGCGCACCTTCCAGAACCTGGCGCTCTTCCCCTCCATGTCCGTGTTCGAGAATCTGCTCGTCGGCCAGCACGTCCTCATGAAGAGCAACCTCGCGGAGTGCCTCTTCCGCCTGCCGCGGGTCGCCCAGGAGGAGAAGTTCGCCCGCAAGCGGGCAGAGGACATCCTGAAAGTGCTGGGGTTTGAGGGACTGCGGGATGCCCCCGTGGCTTCCCTCCCCTTTGCCGTACGGAAACGGGTGGAAGTAGCGCGCGCCTTGGTCTCCCGCCCCCGTTTCCTCCTCCTGGATGAGCCCGCCAGCGGCCTCAGCCACGAGGAGATGCAGACGCTGGCGAATCTGATTCGCTCCCTGCGCAGCGATCTCGGCGTGACGATCCTGCTGGTGGAGCACCACATGGCCCTGGTCATGGACGTCTCCGACCGCGTCTGCGTCCTCAACTTCGGGCGCAAGATCGCCGAGGCGACACCGGCCGAGGTTCAGAAGGACCCGGCCGTCATCGAGGCCTACCTGGGGAAGGACTAGGCTGTGCTCAAGATCCGCGACCTCTATACCGCGTTTGGACCGATAATGGCGCTCCGGGGCATCTCCTTGGAGGTTCCCGAAGGCGGCATCGTCGCCCTCCTGGGGGCGAATGGCGCCGGCAAGAGCACCACCCTTCGCACCATCTCCGGCCTGGTGCATCCGGTGAAGGGCAACATCGATTTCCTGGGTCGCTCCATCGAGAAACGCTCGCCGGAGGAGGTCGTAGAGATGGGGATCTCCCAGGTGCCCGAGGGCCGGCAGATCTTCTTCGAGTTGACGGTCCTGGAGAACCTTCAGCTCGGCTCCTACGTCCGCCGCGACCGGCAGGCCATACGCAAGGACTTGGAGCGGATCTTCCAGTACTTCCCCATCCTCGCGGAGCGGCGGAAGCAGATGGCGGGCACTCTCAGCGGCGGCGAGCAGCAGATGCTGGCCATCGGCAGGGCCGTGATGGCCCGCCCCCGTCTTCTCCTCCTCGACGAGCCGTCGCTGGGGTTGGCGCCGATCATAGTCCAGGAGATCTTCGAGATAATCAAGGTCCTTAACAAGAGCGAGGGACTCACCATCCTCCTGGTGGAGCAGAATGCCCGCCAGGCCCTGGGAATAGCCCAGCACGGATACGTCCTCGAGACCGGCAGGGTGGTGCTTGAGGATACCGGCGAGAACCTCCGCAAGGACGAGGCGGTGCGCCGCTCCTACCTGGGATACTGAGCGCTCGCCCGCTTCTTGAGCCGGACCCGGGCGTGGCGGCCTGCGGCCACTGTCCGTGACTCTCGAATCATCGCCTTCTCACTTACGGGACATCCCACCAACCCGACTGCCTTCTCAAGACGAGGACGTGATCACCGAGACGACCACTAAGACCGGAGGTTGGAAGTGCAAGACGCCGCCTGCAAGCTGCCCCTGGCCTATGTCCTCATCCCCCGCCCCACCGCGCTGCGACAGGCTATGCTCGTTCTGGGTGCCACCGCCTTTGTTGCTCTCTCCGCGCAGCTCCGCTTTGGCCTGCCGTTCACCCCGGTGCCGGTAACGGGACAGACCTTCGCCGTGCTGCTCACCGGGGCCCTCCTGGGGAGCCGTCTGGGCGCGGTCAGCCTCAGCAGCTACTGGGTGGTCGGCGCCTGCGGGCTCCCCGTCTTCAATCAATGGGGTGGTGGCTGGGCGGTGGCCAGTGGCCCCACCGGCGGGTACATCGTCGGTTTCGTCATCGCCGCCTTTGTCGTCGGCTGGTTCGCCGAGAGGGGATGGGACCGCGGTCGTTGGGTCATCCTCCCTCTGCTCATCGGCAACGCCCTCCTCTACGTCCCCGGGCTGCTGTGGCTGGCCCGCTTCGTCGGCCCGTACGATGTCCTGCAGGCCGGACTGTGGCCTTTTCTCCCCGGCGACCTGCTCAAGCTCGTGGCGGCGGCGGTCGTCCTGCCGGCCGGCTGGACAGCCGTCGGCGCGCTGAATCCTGACCGCCGCTGAAGCGGATGACGCCGGGATGAAGACAGGGAAGCTCTCACCTGACATCCTGCGGCGGCTGCTCGCCGCCGCCCGCTGCCAGGACGCCCGCGTCGTCGTCGGGCCGGCGATTGGCGAGGACGCGGCCGTAATGGCGGTCGGCGACAGGCTACTCGTCGCCTCGGTCGACCCCATCACCTTCGCCACCGACCTCATCGGCTGGTACGCCGTCCACATAAACGCGAACGACGTCGCCGTCATGGGCGCGAGGCCGGCCTGGTTCCTGGCGACCATCCTTCTCCCCGAGGACGCGCCGCCGTCCCTGGCCGAGGAGATCTTCGAGCAGACCCTGTCGGCCTGCCGCGAGCTGGACGTCTGCCTCGTGGGAGGCCACACAGAGGTGACGCACGGCCTCGGCCGCCCTCTCGTCATAGGGGCCATGCTCGGCGAGGCAGACCAGGTGGTGCGGAGCAGCGGCGCGCAATCCGGCGACCACCTCATCCTCAGCAAGGGCATCGCCGTCGAGGGCACCGCCCTCCTCGCCCGCGAGGCCGCCGACCGCCTCCGCGCCCGCGGCGTGGACGGCGACACCATCGAGAGGGCGCGGGGGCTCCTCTTCGACCCCGGCATCAGCGTAGTGAAGGAAGCGCTGCTGGCCTGTCGGGCCGCCCCCGTCCACGTCATGCACGACCCCACCGAGGGCGGGCTGGCCACCGCCGTCCACGAGCTGGCGGAAGCGGCGGGCCTCGGCGCCGTCGTCAGGGCCGGGGACGTAGCCGTGTTGCCGGAAACCGAGTTGCTCTGCCGCGCCCTCGGCCTGGACCCGCTAGGGCTCCTCGCCTCCGGCTCGCTCCTGATCGCGGCCGCCCCCGAAGACTGCGACCGCGTTGTCGACGCCCTGAATGGGGCGGGGATCAAATCCGCCTGCGTCGGCGCCCTGTTCTCAGATCGGGAAGTGGCTATAATAAATGAAAAGGGCGGCGAGACGGCCCTGCCTCGGTTTGACCGAGACGAGTTGGCCCGCTTCCTCGCGACGGCCTAGATCTCCCCGTTGCGGCAGCCCGCCTCTGCCTGCTCTTCACTGGGAGCACTGGCGGCAGCGACGCACGCACGGAGGCTACTGAGGAGAAGGAACGTGACTACGGAAAGGCCGAGGAAGCTCGGAGAGCTGCGCGCGTCAGGGTACAGGGTGCTGCCGGTGAAGGAGGAGATGCGCCGGAACCTCATCCGTCGCATCCGGCAGGGCGAGGAGCTTCTCCCCGGGATCATAGGCTTCGAGGAGTCTGTTGTCCCTCAACTGGAGAACGCCATTCTCTCCTGTCAGGACATCATCTTCCTCGGAGAGAGGGGTCAGGCCAAGTCCCGGCTCATCCGCTCGCTGCTCAGCCTGCTGGACGACGCCGTCCCCGCCGTCGCCGGCTGCGAGATCCACGACAACCCCTATGACCCCATCTGCAGGGCCTGCCGGGACAGGGTGAAAGAGCAGGGCGATGACCTGGAGATAACCTGGCTCACCCCCGACCAGCGCTACGGCGAGAAGCTGGCCACCCCCGACATCACCATCGCCGACCTCATCGGCGAGGTAGACCCCATCAAGGTAGCGGAGGGGCGCTACCTGTCGGACGAGCTCACAATCCACTACGGGCTCATACCCCGCAGCAACCGCGGCATCTTCTCCCTCAACGAGCTGCCCGACCTCGCGGAGCGCATCCAGGTGGGGCTGCTCAACATCATGGAAGAGCGCGACATCCAGATCCGGGGCTACCGCGTCCGCCTGCCGCTGGACATGTGCATAGTGGCCAGCGCCAACCCCGAGGACTACACCAACCGCGGACGCATCATCACTCCCCTCAAAGACCGCTACGGCGCCCAGATCCGCACCCACTACCCTTACAAGGTGGAGCACGAGATCGGCATCATGGAGCAGGAGATGTACCAGTTCCGTGATGAGGATTTCGAAGTAACCGTGCCCCCGTACATGAAGGAGATCGTCGCCGAGATAACCCGGCTGGCCCGCCGCAGCCCCGACGTCAACCAGCGCTCCGGCGTCTCCGTCCGCGCCTCCATCACCGACTACGAGAGCCTCCTCGCCAACGCCATGCGCCGTGCCATCCGCCTCGGCGAGAGAGAGATCGTCCCCCGCATCAGCGACCTCCCCTACGTCATGCCCGCGATCAGCGGCAAGGTGGAGCTGGAGACGGTGGAGGAGGGCAAGGAGGAGCAGATACTGGAGAAGCTCATCCAGGG
>DAOUEO010000010.1:0-2099 GCA_034430455.1 Dehalococcoidia bacterium
CCGGGGTCGCATCCGCCTCTACTCCGTCGCCGACATCAACCGCCTGCGCCAGATACAACGGCTGATAAACGACCTCGGCGTCAACCTCGCCGGGGCGGAGGTGATACTGCGCATGAACCAGCGCATCCAGGAGATGGGCGAGGAGATGGAGCGACTGCGGTCGGAGCTGCAACGCATCCGCGACCGTCGCCTCCCCGCGCCGCGCGGGACAACGGAGGAAGGGCTATGACACGCTGGCCCGCCGCCAGGCGAAAAAGGGCGGGCCGGGCGGGTCCCTTCGCGGGGGCGGGGCACCGGGGCGGCGGCGCGGAGGGAGCGGAACGCGGAGAGAACGACGCTGGAACGCAAAACGACGCATGGAAGATCAGGTAGTCAAGAACGAGAAGAGGTGCCGCTATGATGCGACAAGATAGGTTCACCCAACAGGCGCAGGAGGTCCTCGCCGCCTCCCAGGAGATGGTGCGACAGCACCGCCACTCCCAGTGGGACGTGGAACACATCTTCCTCGCCCTGCTCCAGCACCCGGGCGGCATCGCGCAGCAGATATTCGAGAAGCTGGGCGTCGACGGGGAGCGCCTGCGGCGGCGCGTCTCGGAGATGCTGGAGCGCGCCCCCCAGCTCAGCTATGACATCGTCCAGATCTATACGACGCCCCGTATCGTCCGCCTGCTGGAGACGGCGAACGCCGAGGCCGACCGCCTGAAGGACGAGTACGTCGGCGTCGAGCACCTACTTGTCGCCATCGCCGATGAGCGGGACGGCGAGTCGGCCAGCATCCTGCGCGAGTTCAACGTCGACAAGGAGCGCATCTACACCGCCCTCCAGGAGGTGCGCGGCGGCGCCCGCGTCGATAGCCCCACGGCCGAGAGCCGCTACGGCGCCCTCGAGAAGTACAGCGTCGACCTGACGGAGATGGCGCGCCAGGGGAAGCTCGACCCCGTGATCGGCCGCGAGGACGAGATCCGGCGGGTCATGCAGATCCTCAACCGGCGCTCTAAGAACAACCCCGTCATCATCGGCGAGACGGGCGTGGGCAAGACGGCGATCGTCGAGGGGCTGGCCCAGAAGATCGTCGCCGGCGACGTCCCCGACAACCTCAAGGACCGCCGCGTCCTCGCCCTCGAGCTCGGCAGCATGGTCGCCGGCAGCAAGTTCCGCGGCGAGTTCGAGGAGCGGCTGAAGGCGGTGATGGACGAGATCCGCCGCAGCTCCGGCGAGATCATCCTCTTCATCGACGAGGTGCACCAGGTGGTGGGCGCCGGCGCCGCTGAGGGGGCCATCGACGCCAGCACGATGATGAAGCCCGCCCTCGCCCGCGGCGAGCTCCAGGCCGTCGGCGCCTGCACCGACGACGACTACCGCCAGCACATCGAGAAGGACCCCGCCCTGGAGCGGCGCTTCGCCCCCGTCTACGTCGAGGAGCCCAGCGTCGAGGAGACGATCGAGATGCTGCACGCCCTCAAGCCCCGCTACGAGGGACACCACAAGGTCGAGATATCCGACGCCGCCCTGGAAGCGGCCGCCCGCCTCTCCGACCGCTACCTGACGGAGCGCCACCTGCCAGACAAGGCGATCGACCTCATCGACGAGGCGGCCAGCAAGCACGTCATCGACAGCCAGAGCATGACGCCGGAGCTGCGCCAGCTCAAGCGCCGCCTGGACGAGCTCGCCCTGGAAACGGAGGCCGCCGCCCAGCGCCAGGACTACGAGGCCGCCGCCCGCATCAAGGCGGAGGTCGAGAAGATCAAGGCGGAGTACGAGGAGCAGAAGGCGCAATGGGAGAAGGAGCACCCCGTCAGCGGCGAGGTGACCGAGCATGACATCGCCGAGCTCGTGGGCACGATGACGGGCATCCCCGTCTCCCGCCTGATGGAAGGCGAGGCGGAGAAGCTACTGCACATGGAGGAGAACCTCCACGAGCGGGTCATCGGCCAGGAGCCGGCGATCACCGTCGTCTCCGACGCCATCCGGCGGGCGCGGGCCGGCCTCAAAGACCCCAAGCGGCCCATCGGCAGCTTCATCTTCCTCGGCCCCACCGGCGTCGGCAAGACGGAGCTGGCGAAGACCCTCGCCGAGTACCTGTTCGACGACGAGGAGGC
>DAOUEO010000011.1:0-4800 GCA_034430455.1 Dehalococcoidia bacterium
GAGTTAACCAACTTTACAACTGACAAATGAGAATAAGGAAGGCGGGACGGCGCCCGGCGGGGGCGCAATCACTTTCGCCGCCACGCCGCCGCGCTCGTCGGGGAGAGGGCTAGAGCCGGAAGGTGGCGAAGTCCTCCGCGACGAGCACGCCTTCGATGTCGATGGGGGGGCGTCCGGAGTCGAGGTGGGTCAGGACAAGGGTCGTTTGGGGCGAGATCTCCTCCCGTAGCCGCCGGATCTCCGGCAGGCTCAGGTGATGCTTGCAGGGCTCCTCCCAGCAGGTGCATTCGATAACCAGCACGTCGGCGTCCCGCGCCAGCTCGCGCACGCCGTCGCACATCACCGTGTCGCCGGTGTAGCTGAGGACGCGGCCTCCCACGTTCACCTTGTAGCCCAGGCAGTCCGTCTCCGACGACTGCTCGACGGCGACGGCGCGGAAGGGAAGGTCGGCGGCCACGTGCTCCGTTCCCGCGGCGACCTCCAGGTAGACCCGATGGTAGGCCTTGTCGTTCCTGGCCAGGCCGGAGAACCCCAGCTCCGTGAGGTCCTCAATCAGCTCCTGCACGCCGTGGGGGCCGACTATCACCAGGTCATCCTTCCTCTTGCTCACGTACTCGTAGTCGAGGAAGAGGAAGGGCAGCCCGAAGAAGTGGTCGGCGTGGAAGTGGGTGATGAAGACGGCGGCGATGTCGAGGGTGGGTATTTGCAGCTTTCTCAGGTGGGGGAGCGTCGTCGGCGGCGCGTCGAAGAGGTAGCGCCGGTTGAGGATAAATGAGCTCCAGTAGCGGTCGCCGACGAAGGCGTTGCCCGCGCCCAGGAAGGTGATCTCTAGGGGCGGGGACTTGTCATCCTGCATAGTCGGGTCTCCATTGTGGCTGCGAGTCGCATCGACATCCCCCTCAACGATATGCCAGGGGGATACACCCATTATACACGGGAAAGGCTGCTGTTGGGACTTGACAGGCATAGTACATGCGTTCTATACTCCTCGCTAGAACATCCGTACGACTGCGAGGAGGTAAGAGGAGATGTTGAGCGCTCTGATCACGGGTCTATGGGTAAGCGCCGGGGCAGTCTACCTGCTGTGGCAGTGGTGGTCGGGAGAGCTGGCGAAGGGGGGATGAGGCGGCGCCGCTGAATCAGGGAACGGTCGCCGGCAAATGGGGCCCGGCACCGATTCACGCTCCCGCGGGCGTTGGCGAGGATAGACAGCGGGTGTATACTTCTTCCATGACACCCTGAAGGCGATGCGATAGGGGGAAGCGGTGATACTTCTCTTCTTCGGCCTCCTGGTGGTTGCGCTGGTCCTCCTGCTGATGCTGCTCATCTTCGGCTTCACGATGAGGGCTCTCGCGAGCATGCTGCTCATCCCCGGCCAGGTCGCCGCCGTGTTCACGAACGAGTCGGTGCGCCGCAACGAGGCGCTCAAGCACGCCACGATGAACGTCATCGAAGAGCACTTCGGGCCGAGCAGGCTGAACGGAGTCGCTCAGGAGCGCGGCTTCACTCTCGACGGCATCGCCCCGCCGGACATTATCCTCGCCGCCGCGCTGGAAGGGCTGCGACGGCTGCGCGCGGGGGAGCGCCGGTTGGCTATCCACCGTCGCTGCGTCACCGCCATCGTCACGGCCGGGGTTCTGGGGGCCGTGGTCTTTCTCGGCATTCTGTTGGGGACGGACCGTCTCAATCTCCTCAACGTTGTCCTGGCCGTCATGGTGGCGAACGCGCTTGCCCCCTTCGTGGGGACTGTCCTCCAGAAGCTCCTGCCCCGCTACACCGATCTCTCCCATCTCCGCGTAGTCGGCTTGGCGCGGAGCCCGCTCGCGCCGCCCAGGGAGGAGCCCCCGTCCGGTCCCGCTCCCGAGCACTTCGAGGTCCGCACCACCCTCAGGGAGTAGCCCTCCGACCCGCAGTCTTCGTTGTCTGGTATCGCCTCGGTTCTCCAAAACGCGCCTAGGGCGGGCGGGTGGGAAGAAAAGCGCTCATGTTGCGGCGATAACGCCGACGCCGCCCATCGCCTCCAGACGACACCCTTGAGTCGAACCGCCACGGCCGGTTGACGGCGGGGGGAGCGCCGGGCAGAATGACAGCAAACGGCGGTCAGGGGGTCGCCCGATGGAACCCAGGATCAAGCTCTGGCTGGAGAATGACGGCGGCGTCGCGATCAGCGGCTATCGCGTGCGGCTGCTCAAACACGTCGCTGAGACCGGCTCGCTGGCGGAGGCGGCGCGGCGGATGGGGCTCTCCTACCGGCGCGCCTGGGGGAAGGTCAAGGAGATGGAGACGAACCTGGGCATCGCGCTGGTGCGCAGCGAGGCCGGCGGCCCCGGCGGCGGCAGGACACGCCTGACCGCTGAGGCCGAGAGGCTGGTCGCCCTCTACCCGCGATTCGAGGCGGACGCTGAAAGGGAGGTCAGGCGCCGGTTTTCTAAGATATTCGGCGAGAAGGCCTAGTTTTTTTGCGGTGGGTTATGCTAGAGTCAGCATAACTACTTTACAGGGAGGTGTCTGAATGAAGAGAGTATCTTGGTTAGCGGCGCTCTTGCTGGCGCTGGTGGCGGCTTTGGGCCTGGTCGGCTGTGGGGACGATGAGGAATCCAAGGAGACTGCTACGCCCCAAGCGGCGGCCACGAGCGCGCCTGAGACAGCGGCCGCGGAAACGCCGGCGCCGGCAACGTCAACGCCTGTCGTGCGGAGTGGGCCCGAAGACGTGATCCTGTCGACGACGACGAGCGTGTACGACACGGGCCTGCTCGATGTTCTGCTTGTCATATTCAAGGAGGAAACGGGCTATAATGTGAAGCCTATCCCCGTCGGGACCGGCCAGGCCCTGGCGATGGGAGAGCGCGGCGATGCCGACGTCGTGTGGGTTCACGCGCCACCCTCGGAGAAGAAGCTGATCGACAACGGGACGACGATCGACCGCCGGCTGGTGGCGCACAACTACTTTGTCTTGCTGGGCCCCGAGGACGACCCGGCGGGCGCGAAGAGCGCTTCCTCGGCAGCGGACGCCTTGAAGAAGATCTATGACGCCGGAGCGACATTCATCAGCCGCGGCGACGACTCGGGCACGCACAAGAAGGAGCTGCTGATCTGGAAGGAGACGGGCCTGGATCCCAAGGGCCAATCCTGGTACAAGGAGGCGGGGCAGGGAATGGCGGCCACGCTGCAGATAGCAAACCAGCAGGATGCGTACACTCTCTGCGACAAGGCAACCTACCTGTCTCAACTGAAGAACATCTCGCTTGTCGTTGTGGTCGAGACCGACCCCATGTTCCTCAACGTCTACTCCGTGATGCTCGTCAATCCGGAGAAGTTCGACATGGTGAACGCTGACGGCGCCAAAGCGTTCGCTGACTTCCTCGTTTCGGAAGAGGCTCAGAAGGTGATCGGGGAGTTCGGGGTGGAGGAATACGGGCAGCCCCTGTTCATCCCCGACGCTGGCAAGACCTACGAAGAATTGGGGCTGGAGACGCCTTTCGGATAAGTTACCCTGACGGGAGGTTGGTGTGGAGCTGATATGGGACGGCCTTCGGGAAGCGATCCAAATCATCCGCACCGGCGACTACGCGCTCTGGGAGATCGCGCTGCGCTCCCTGCTCGTATCGGGGAGCGCAGTCGTGATCAGCCTGTTCATAGGCATAGCCGTCGGGGCGGCTATCGCCTTTAACGAATTCCGGGGCCGCAACCTCGTATTCAGCCTCGTTAACACCGGCATGGGGCTGCCGCCGGTCGTCGTCGGGCTTCTGGTGGCGCTCTTCCTCTGGCGGAGCGGCCCCTTTGGACATCTCCGGCTCATCTACACCCCGACCGCCATGATCATCGCTCAGACGATCATCGCTACGCCCATCGTTACCGGCTTCACCGCCGCTGCCCTTCGCCACGTCGACCCCCGGCAGCGCACCCAGCTCTACGCCCTGGGCGCCTCGCGTCTCCAGATGCTCTGGATCATCCTCTGGGAGACGAAGCTGCCCCTTCTGGCGGCGATCATGGCCGGCTTCGGCGGCGCTATCTCCGAGATCGGCGCCTCCATCATGGTGGGCGGCAACATCGCCGGCGACACCCGCATTCTCACCACGGCCGTCGTCCTGGAGGTGAGCCGCGGTAACTTCCCTGCCGCCATCGCCCTCTCCATCATCCTTCTTGTCCTCATATTCGCCGTGAACCTGGTTCTGACCACGGTCCAGCAGCAGGAGCGCATGTGATGGACGGGGCAAAGCTGTCCATACGTGACATAACGATAAGGCGCCGCAAGGCCGAGATCCTGCGCGTCCCCCATCTGGACGTTTTCGAGGGCGAGATCTTGGCCGTCATCGGGCCCAACGGCGCCGGCAAGACGACGCTACTCCAGATGCTCGCCCTCCTCGAGAGGCCGGCGACGGGCGAGGTCATGTTCGAGGGGCGGCCGGTGCGCGGCCGCGAGCTTGCGCTCCGCCGCCGCATGGCCCTCATGATGCAGGAGCCGCTCCTTCTCCGGCGCTCCGTCGCCGAGAACGTGGCCACCGGCCTCCGGCTGCGCAAGGTGCCGAAGGACGAGCGCCGGCGGCGGTTGAGGCACTGGCTGGAGCGCTTCGGCGTCGCCCATCTCGCCGACCGCTCCGCCGTCAAGATCTCCGGGGGCGAGGCGCACCGCGTCAGCCTCGCCCGCGCCTTCGCCCTCGAACCCGAGGTTCTCCTCCTCGACGAGCCCTTCAGCGCCCTCGACCAGCCCACCCGCGAGACCCTGCTGGAGGAGCTTGTCGCCGCCCTCAGCGAGACGAGGCTGACCACTGTCTTGGTGACCCACGACCGCAACGAGGC
>DAOUEO010000012.1:0-2222 GCA_034430455.1 Dehalococcoidia bacterium
GGACGATCTGGGTGCTGATCGGCTCGACGCCCAGGCCGAGGCGGGCGCAGACCGCCTCCTCGATCTCCGGCGGGACGGTGGCGTGGCTGCCGACGGGGCCGCTCACTTTGCCGACCGCCACCTCTTCCCGCGCCTCGGCGAGACGGCGCTCGTTGCGGCGCAGCTCGTCGACCCAGCTTGCCAGCTTGAGGCCGAAGGTGATCGGCTCGGCGTGGACGCCGTGTGTCCGCCCCATCATGAGCGTCAGTTTGTGCTCGCGGGCGCGCTCCTCGATGACGGCGATGAGGGCGGCGAGGTCGCGCTGGATGATGTCGGTGGCGTCGCGGAGCTGCATGCCGAGGGCGGTATCGACGACGTCGTAGGAGGTGAGGCCCATGTGGACGAAGCGGCCCTCCTCGCCCAGGCTGTCGGCGACGCTGCGGAGGAAGGAGATGACGTCGTGGTGGATCTCCTTCAGGTAGCGCTCGAAGTCGTCGAGGTTGTAGGAGGCCTTGTGGATCTTCTCGGCGGCCTCCTTGGGGATGTCGCCGCGCTCGGCCCAGGCGTCGCAGACGGCGATCTCGGCCTGGAGCCAGCGGTCGTACTTGCCCTTGTCGGCCCAGATGGCGGACATCTCCGGTCTTGAGTATTTGGGGATCATAGGTACTCCTTGCGCGGCGGCGAGAAGATGTCGATGGCGACGCTCTCTTCCAGCGCCGTGACCGCGTGGGGGACGTTGCTGCCTATGAGGTAGCCGTCGCCGGCGCGCAGCTCCCGTGTCTCCCCGCCGATCTCGAACAGCACACGCCCGCGGACAACGTAGCCGGCCTGCTCGTGCTCGTGGGTGTGCAGGGGCACGACGGCGTCCTTGGCCAGCGTGAACTCGCACAGCGTCATGCGGTCGGAGCTGCACAGTGTGCGCCGGACGACGCCGGGGAGCATCTCAACGGGAGTGGCGTCTTCGTTGGGCTTGAACATTCCTTTGTCCACGGAGGGGCTGCCTGCCGACCCTAGTTTACCCCGATGCCAGCCCCTGGCGGTAGCCCTCGTACGCCTTTTTGACGGCGTCGTCGCTGAGGGCGAGGATCTCGGCGGCGAGGAGGGCGGCGTTGCGCGCCCCCCAGCTCCCGACGGCGACGGTGGCGACGGGCACCCCCGGCGGCATCTGGGCGATGGCGAGGAGGGCGTCGACGCCCTTGAGATCGCTGGAGGCGAGGGGGACGCCGATGACGGGCAGCGACGTGTACGCCTTGAGCGCGCCCGGGAGGGCCGCGGAGCCGCCGGCGCCGGCGATGATGACGCGGATGCCGCGCGCCGCCGCTGCCTGGGCGAACTCGCGCACCTTGTCGGGCGTGCGGTGAGCGGAGATGACGTGCATCTCGTGGGGGATGCCGAGCTTGTCGAGGGTGTCGAGGCACTCCTGCATGGTGGGGGCGTCGGACTTCGAGCCCATAACGACGGCGACGAGATGATTGCTCATGGTATCTCCAGCCATTCCGGGCGGGGGCGAAAGCGGCGCCCGCCGATATCCCTCCGATAGTGCATCCCCTGGAATCGGATGCGCTCCACGTTGGCGTATGCCTTCTGTCGCGCCTCCTCCAGGGTCGCTCCGAGCGCCGCGACGCTGAGGACGCGTCCGCCGGCGGTCATCAGCCGCCCGCTGTCGTCGGCCTTGACGCCGGCGTGGAACAGTATGACATCGTCGTCGAGCGCGTCAAGCCCCTCGATGGGGAAGCCGGTCTGGTGCTTGCCGGGATAGCCGCCGGACGCGAGCACAACGGCGACGCACGCCTCGTCCCGCCACTCGACCTCGACCTCGTGCAGGCGCTCGTTGGCGACGGCCCAGAGTATCTCCAGGAGGTCGCTCTTGAGGCGGGGGAGGATCGCCTGCGTCTCGGGGTCGCCGAAGCGGCAGTTGAACTCGAGCACGTTGGGCCCCTCTTCGGTGACGAGGAGGCCCGGGTAGAGGACGCCGCGGTAGGGGCAGCCCTCCGACGCCATGGCGCGGACGGTGGCGCAGGTGACGCGCTCGTGTATCCAGTCGATCATCTCCGGCTTCACCCAGCCGGGCGGGCTATAGGCGCCCATGCCGCCGGTGTTGGGGCCCTCGTCGTAGTCGAATACGGGCTTGTGGTCGCAGGAGAGGGGCATGGAGACGACGGTGCGGCCGTCGGTGAAGGCCTGGGCGGATGTCTCGCGGCCGCTGAGCCGCTCCTCGACGACGATGCGCCGTCCCGCCTCGC
>DAOUEO010000013.1:0-5587 GCA_034430455.1 Dehalococcoidia bacterium
GAGTCCTCCTCGTAGGTGAGGTCGAGGAGGGGGACGCCGTCGACGACGCCGGCGCTTACCGCGGCGAGGTCGTCGGTGAGCGGCATGGTGGACAGGCTGTCGCCGGCGAGCAGCTTGGCGAAGGCCTGGCGCAGGGCGACGTAGGCGCCGGTGATGGCGGCGCAGCGGGTGCCGCCGTCGGCCCGGATGACGTCGCAGTCGATGATGAAGGAGCGCTCGCCGAACATCTCCAGGTTGGTCACTGCCCGCAGGGCGCGGCCGATGAGGCGCTGGATCTCGTGGGTGCGACCGCCGATGCGGCCGGCGACGGCCTCGCGGGGGGTGCGCGTCTCGGTGGAGCGGGGGAGCATGCCGTATTCGGCGGTTATCCAGCCGCTGCCGGTCGACCTGAGGAAGGGGGGCACGCGGTCCTCGACGCTGACGGCGCAGAGGACGACGGTGCCGCCCAGTTCGATGAGGGCGGAGCCTTCGGCGTGGGGCAGGTAGTCGGGGGTGATGCGCAGGGGGCGCAGTTGGTCGGGGCGGCGGCCGTCTTTGCGTTCCAAGGGTGCTCCTTTCGCTGTCGCGGAGGGTGACGGGAGTATAGCATCGTCGGCGGGCGGGGAGAAGCGGCTTGCCCGCAGGCGGTGCGTCGGCGTTGTCGCCGCAACATGGGCGTCTTCTTCCCACCCGCCCGCCCTAGGAAGGCCAGAGGGAATCAAGGGGTGTCCCCTTGAACCCCGGCAGAGGGGGCGGGCCCCCTCTGCACTCCCCCTAGGGTTCGGGTGCCTCTGGGGAGCCTCGTTCGGTGGAGATCCAGAGGCGCTTGCCGTCGGTGGAAAGCGATATCTCTCCCTGCTCGTCGGTGCGGTAGACGATGGTGTCGTCGAGACGCTCCAGGGTCGCCGACGACGGGTGGCCGAAGAAGTTGTCCTCGCCGACGGAGATGACGGCGACGAGCGGCCGCACGGCCCTCAGCAACGACTCGCTCGTGGAGTAGGCGGAGCCGTGATGGGCGACTTTGAGCGCCGTCGCTTGCAGATCGACGCCGCTCTCAAGGAGGGCGTTTTCGCCTGCAGCCTCTAGGTCGCCCGTAAGCAGGAAGCCCGCGCGCCCCCATTCCAGCTTGACCACGACGGAGCTGTCGTTCGTGTCGTCGCTCTCTGCCAGAGGGGCGTCGTCGGGAGGCCACAGGAACTGGAGCGTCGCCCCGCGACCGAGGTCTATCCATTCGCCGCTCCTCGCCGCGTGGCAGGGGACGCCCTTCTCCTCGATGGCCTGCTGCCAAGCCGCGTACGTGTCCGTGTCGACGGCCTGGGAGTTGGTCACGACCTGTTTGACGTCGTAGCGCTCCAGCACGGTCACCAGGCCGGCGAGGTGGTCTTCGTCGGGATGGGTGAGAATCACCATGTCGAGCTTGCGGTCCCAGAAGGGGAGCTCCTCCCCCAACGCCTCGCTGACGAGACGGCCGCTGGGCCCGCCGTCGACGAGGAGCTTGTGTCCGGCCGGCGTGCGGATGAAGATGGCGTCGCCCTGGCCCACGTCGAATGCCTTGACCTCGAGCCGGCCGCCCGGCGCCGAGAGGACGGCGGTCCAGACGAGCACGGCGGCAATCGACAGGCCGCCCACCGACCAGAGGGTCGGGATGGCCCGCAGAGGCCGGTCCGCCAGCGCCGCCATCCGCGCGAAGGGGCGCAGCAGTTGCCTGGCCGTCGCCTCGCCCGGCCGGCGGCGGCTCGTCGCCCAGACGAGGAAGGCGAGCAGGGCGTAAAGGGCGACGGCGTGCCCCGTGTTGAACCCCCGCAGCTCTACCGAGGCGAAGGGCACGTCGGCGAGCAGGCGCACGGTCTCGGTCATGTAGCTGAGCCCCAGCCAGGCAACCCATCCCAGGATCGTCGCCAACCCGCCGGATACGAGGCCGACGACGGCGACGAGCATCGATGTGATCATGATGAAGGGAAAGGCGGGGACGACCAGCAGGTTCGCGGGCAGCGCTACCAGCGACAGGCGCTGGAAGTGGAGGGCGATGAGCGGCAGGGTGGCGACGACGGCGGCGGTGGTGACGATGGCCGTCTCGAAGAGCATGCCCTGGAGACCGTGTCGAAGGGAGCGGGGGCCGGCCCGCAGGGGAGAGAGGGCTTTCGCGGCGCGCTCACGCAGGAGGGGCACGAGCAGGACGAGGCCGGCGGCAGCGGCGAAGCTGAGCTGGAAGGAGACGTCCTGGATCACCGGCGGGTCGAGCCCGGTCATGACGGCGGCCGCCACCAGTAGCGACACGATACCGCTGTTCGGCCGCCCGATTAGCGTCGCTACGATGTAGAGCGAGCCCATGATCGCTGCCCGCAGGAGACTCGGTGATGGGCCCGCGAGCACGGTGTAGGCGACGATGGCGATGAGGGCGAGGAGGGCGGCGTTGCGGCGTCCCACGAGCCAGGCAAGGGCGCCGATGACCAGGCCGGCTATCAGGGTCACGTTGTAGCCGGAGAGGGCGATGATGTGGGAGGTGCTGGTGGCGTTGAGGGCGTCGGTCAGGTCCTGGGGCAGGGCGGAGCGCTCGCCGAGGAGGATGCCCCGGCCGAGAGATGCCTGTGGCTCGGGCAGCGCCTCCGTCAGCGCCGACGACAGCTCCCGTCGCAGGCCGTGGATCGCCGCCAGCGCCTGGTTCCCCTGACCGGACGCCAGCAAGTCTACTTTCGGGTAGTCGGTTACGGATACGATCCCCTGGCGGGCCAGGTACTGCCGGTAGTCGAAGTCGGGGAGGACCGGCGGCGTCTCCAGCTTGCCCTTGACCTCGACGAGGTCGCCGTAGCGGTAGCGGGGGAAGAGGCGCTGTCGCAGGAGGATGCCGCCGCTTGTCGGCCGCCATTCGCCGCCCTGGAGGACCTCCTTCGCCGCCAGGCGTATCCTGAGGGAGCTCGTCCTCTCCTCCGGGTCGTCCGTCACCAGCGCCCGGAAGCTGACCGGCGCGTCGGTGTCGTTGAAGACGGCGATGCCGACAGGCTGGGTCGGCGGCTCGTCGGCCTGGAAGCGGAGCAGCCCTCCGACGAAGATGCCGCTGCAAAGGAGGACGAGGAGGGCCGGTGCAACGTTGTGGCGAGTAAGCGCTATCCCGACGACAAGAACGGCGGCGACGCCGGCGATGACCCAGCCAAACCCCCATCCGAGGGCGCCGGCGGCTGTTCCCAGGACCCAGGCTGCGGCCAGGTAGGCTAACGTCAATGTCCGACCGTAATCAGGTCTTTGATCTTCTCGAAGGTGGAGCGAGGGATGATCTCCCGCTCCAGCAGGTCGTCGATGCTGACGAACGGCCCGTTCACGGTGCGCGAGTCCACGATGCGCCGCGAGTAGACCTCACCGATGCCGGGCAACGAGTCGAGGAGCTGCGCGTCGGCTGTGTTGATGTCGATCTTCGCGGTGGCGGTTGCGCCGGCTACTCCGGCCGCTGGCGGGCCCTGCCGGGGCACGGTTATCTGGTCTTCGTCGCGCAGGCGGCGCGCCAGGTTGAGGGTGGCGAGGTCGGCGTCGTCGGCGGGCCCGCCGGCGGCCTCGAGGGCATCTACGACGCGGTCACCGTCGTTGAGCGGGTAGACGCCGGGCTGCTGCACGGCGCCCGTAACGTAGACCTCGGCGGGCTGGCCGTCGACCGGCGGCTCGTCGAGGCGGATCTCCAGCGGCTGGGGGCCGCCACGGTGCTGGAGGATGAGGACGACGAGACCAACGACCACCGCCGCCGCCAGGGCGGTGAGGATGCTGCTGCGATGGGCTTCCAGCCAGGGGATCACCGGGCGCCGTCCTTGCGCTGACGATGGGTGGTACAGTAGGCAACGCCTAACTTACATTCGCCGTCGCGCGGCGTCAAGGAGGAGAGGTATCGGGGCAGCGGTTGATGCCCGCGCAGATATCGCTGTGCTATACTTGCCTGCGTTGAAAGGGAGCCGTCCCGTGCACGGAAGAGACCTGATATCCATAGCTGACCTGACGCCGGAGGAGCTGCGGCGCATCATCGACGTGGCCCTGGCGATGAAGAAGAAGGGCTATCCCCGGCTCCTTGCCGGCAAGAGCCTGGCCCTCCTCTTCGAGAAGGCATCCCTGCGCACCCACGTCAGCTTCAACGTGGCGATGCAGCAGTTGGGCGGCCAGGCCGTCTACCTCGGGCAGAGCGAGGTCGGCCTGGGCACACGGGAGCCGGTCGCCGACGTCGCCCGCGTCCTCAGCCGCTACGTCGATGGGATAGCCGCCCGCACCTACACGCAGCAGACGCTGGTCGACCTCGCCCAACACGCCGGTGTGCCGGTGGTCAACGCCCTCTCCGACGAGGAGCACCCCTGTCAGGCCGTCGCCGACCTGCTGACCATCTACGAGAAGAAGGGGCGTTTCGCCGGCCTCACGCTGGCCTTCATCGGCGACGGCAACAACGTGGCGGCGTCGCTGGCGCAGGGCGCGGCGATGGTGGGCATGAACTTCGTCATCGCCTCGCCGGAGGGGTATGAGCTGCCGGCGGAGACGCTGACGCGCGCCCGCCACTGGGCCGCTCAGAGCGGGGGGCGGGTCGAGGGCGTGCGGTCGCCGCAGGAGGCGGTGCAGGGGGCCGACGTCGTCTACACCGATGTCTGGATCAGCATGGGCCAGGAGGACAGCTATCAGGCCAGGGTCAAGGCCTTCGCCGGCTATCAGGTCGACGCCGAACTCCTTGCCCGGGCGCCGTCGGAGGCGATCCTGATGCACGACCTGCCGGCGCATCGCGGCGAGGAGATCGCCGATGAGGCGATTGAAGGGCCGCAGTCGGTGGTGTTCGATCAGGCGGAGAACCGGCTGCACGCGCAGAGGGCGATACTGGCGCTGTTGTTGGGGGAAGAGACGGATTAGCGTGGGAGGCGGCTGACCGCGGTCGGCCAGCCGCGTCGTTTCACCTTGGTCGAGGGCGATGGAAGGGCTGCTTGACTTCTTGAGGGAGAATCTGGGGCGGCTGGAGGCTCGCAGCGTCGTCGATATCATCCTTATCGCGGCCGTCATCTACTGGGTGCTGCTGATCATACGGGGCACCACCGCGATGTCGGTCCTGCGGGGCGCCGCTATCGTCTTGATCGTGGCCTTCGCGCTCGCCCGGGTGCTTGACCTGCCGGTCCTCAGGTTCTTGCTCCGCAACTCCCTGATCGGCCTGCTGATAGCGATCCCGATCATCTTTCAGCCGGAGCTGCGACGGGCTCTCGAGCGTCTGGGGCGGACGGGGAGACGCGCCTGGTCAGGGAGGCCGGGCTACGACGTCATCATAGATACCATCGCTGAGGCGGCCGGCAACCTCTCGCAGCGGCGTCACGGCGCCCTCCTGGTGCTGGAGCGGGAGACGGGGCTGGAGGACTACATCGATACCGGCGTGCGGGTGGACGCCGCTCCCTCGGCCGAGCTCCTGGAGGGGATGTTCTTTCCCAACTCTCCCCTGCATGACGGCGCCGTCATCCTGCGGGAGAACCGGGTGGTGGCGGCGGCCTGTACGCTGCCCCTCGCCGAGGACAGCCGCCGCGGCCAGATGGGGACCCGCCATCGGGCGGCCCTCGGCATCACGGAGAGCACGGATGCGGTGTCGGTGGTGGTGTCGGAGGAGACGGGA
>DAOUEO010000014.1:0-5297 GCA_034430455.1 Dehalococcoidia bacterium
AGGAATCTGAGACGGGGCCCTATGCCGCCGCCGCTCACTACTACCGCGCCGCCACCTACGAGCGTCTGGGCGATTGGGAGGCGGCCCTCACTGACTACGCTGCGGCATACGACCTGAATCCGGGGGGTGACCTCGCCGACGATGCCCTCTGGTGGCGGGCGCGTCTGCTGGAGGGGGATGGCCGCTACGGCGAGGCCGTCGGCCTCTACCGGCGTCTTGCTGAGGAGTACGCCTCGTCTGATTGGGGGGAGGAGGCTGCGTTCCGGCAGGGGATGGTTCTCTACAAACAGGGCCGGTTCTCCGAGGCGGCGGACGTCTGGCGCCGCGCCGCCTCAGCGGCCGCCGATCCCGAGGAGGGAGCGCGGGCGGCGCTATGGACGGCCAAGGCGGAGCTGGCGGGCGGCGATGAGGGGCTGGGACGGGCCGGACTGCAGGATCTGGCGCGGGAGCGCCCCTTCGACTTCTACGGTCTGCGGGCGGGCGTCCTCCTCGCTGAGATGGGGGCTCCCGAGGCGATCCCCACGGCGCGACCGGCGACGGTGGAGCCGGGCGCCGACGTCCAGTCGTGGCTGGCCTCAGTTACGGGGGAGCAGCCGGTGGACGCGTGGACGCTGTGGCTGAACCGCCGCTGGGCCGGGGGGCAGGAGCTAATCGACCTGGGACTCCGGCGCGAGGCGGGGGCCGAGTTCCGGGCGCTCATCGACGATTACGGTGGGGAGCCGATGGCGCTGCTGGCGCTGTCGGAGTCGTTCCGCCTGCTGGGGGAGACGGAGATGTCGTCGCGGAGCGCCACGCGGATACTGAACCAGCTCCCCGACGAGACGGCGGCAGAGGCGCCGCCCGAGCTGCTGCGACTGGCCTATCCTGAGGATTACGTGAGTCTCCTTGAATCTGCGGAGGCGGCGGAGGGGGTATCGCCGCTGGCGATGCTGGCGCTGATCCGTCAGGAGAGCTTCTTCGACCCGCTGGCCGGCTCGGGGGCGGGGGCGCTGGGCCTGATGCAGGTCATCCCGGCGACGGGAAGAGAGATCGCGGGCGATCTGGGGCGGAGCGATTTCGATACGGAGGAGCTCTTCCGGCCGGTGGTCAGCATCCTCTTCGGCGCCCACTACCTGGGGAAGCAGATCGCGGCGTTCGATGGCAACCTCTACTACGCCCTGGCGGCCTACAACGGCGGCCCCGGTAACGCCGCGAGGTGGGAGGCGGCCGCCGGCGGTGATGTGGACCTCTTCCTGGAAGAGTGCGACTTCAGTGAGCCGAAGCTCTACATCCGGCGGGTGATGGAGAACCTCGCCGTTTATCGCTATCTGTACGGGGGTGCGGCCGGGCCGTCGCTGGTGGGGGAGTGAGCGACGGTGGCGGCAATTGACACGCCGCAGCCTGCCCAACTATGATTAGACCTCGGATATAGGGAAGAGGAACAGGACTTGCCCAAACGGACATACCAACCGAAACGCATCCCGCGCAAGAGAGAGCATGGCTTCCGCGCCCGCATGAGCACCCGCGGCGGGCGACGTGTGCTTCGCGCGCGCCGGCTGAAAGGACGCTACCGGCTCACCGTCGTCTGAGGCGGGAAGCCGCGCCGTTGAGCTGGGCCCAATGCGAAGGGAACAGCGTCTGGCCAAGGCAAAGGAGTTCGCCTCCGTCTATCGGAAGGGTCGGTCCTTCGCCGACAGGCTGCTGGTGCTGCGCTTGACAGACAATGGCCTCGCCCGGAACCGCTACGGCTTTGTTGTGGGGCGGGGCGTGGGCAAAGCGGTCATGCGGAATAGGGTGCGGAGGCGTCTGCGGGAGGTGGTACGCTCGCAGGGTCCGGCGGGTAGCTGGGATATGGTGATCATCGCCCGCCGCCCGGCCGCGGAGGCCGACTACCATTGGCTGCGGCGGTCGTTGGGAAGGCTCCTGGAGAGAGCAGGCGTGGCCTGCTCGTCGCCCCGCGACGAGGCGGGGAAGGAGGGTCAGGAGGGGTGAAGCGGTTAGCGCTCGCCCTCGTGCGGTTCTACCAGAGATCGGCCTCGCCGCTGCGTCCGGCGGCCTGTCGCTTTCAGCCTACCTGCTCGCAGTACGGGTACGAGGCGATAGAGCGGCATGGCGTGCTAAGGGGAGGCTGGCTGACGCTGCGGCGGATAGGCCGCTGCCATCCTTTCCGTCGCGGCGGCTATGACCCTGTGCCCTGAGGGATGGAGGCGCCCGGCAGGGCCTGTTTCACGTGAAACGTTTCCCCCGTTGGCAGCGGGATTGGGTGGAGGGATAAGATTCAAGGATCACGCACCGCCAAGGCCCTGATTCTGGGCCTGATCTCCCTGGCGATCCTGCTTCTCCTGACGGGCTGCGGGCGCCTCGCCGGGCCGCAGGGTTGGGCGGGCCCGGCGATAGCTGACGATACTCTCCTCGTCTCTCTCAAACACGGCAAGTTGACAGCGATCGACCTCAGCAACGGCGAAAGCTGGCTCTGGCAGTTCCCACCCGGCACCGGGAAGAATGAGCCGGATCTGCGCGCCCTCTACGGCACGCCCGTGGTCTCCAAGGGGACGGTCTTCCTCGGCGGCTATGACGGCGTAATATACGCCCTCGACCTCAAGGACGGTAGCCTCAAGTGGATGGGGGCGACGAACGGCCACATCGTGGGCGGCCCGGCCGTCGGCGACGACACCGTCTACATCGGCTCCTCCGACCGCTGCCTGTACGCCTTCGCGACCGACAGCGGCGAGCCCCGCTGGGGGGAGCCGTTCTGCACCGGTAGCAAGGTGTGGTCGACGCCGGTAGTGGAGGGCGGGACCGTATACGTCGCCTCGATGGACAAGAAGGTCTATGCGGTGGACGCCGCGACCGGCGAGCCCCGCTGGTCGCAGCCCTTCGTGGCCGACGCGGCCCTTACCTCGACGCCGGTAGTGGTGGACGGAAAGCTGTACGTCGGCGCCCTGAGCAAGCGGTTCTACGCGCTCGATGCGGCCACGGGGGAGTTGGAGTGGTCGTTTAACGGCGACGACTGGATCTGGAATCGCGCTGCGGTTGCCGACGGCGTGGTCTACGTGGGCAACCTGGGCGGACACGTCTACGCTTTGGATGCCGGTAGCGGCGAGATGCGCTGGCAAGAGCCGTTCGAGGCGGTGGGCGAGATACGGGGGGCGACGGCGCTCGTGGGTGAGACGCTGGTCGTCGCGGACAAAGAGGGGAACATCTACGGTCTGAACGCCGCGGGCGGTAGCCAGGAGTGGGTGGCGCAGGTGGGGTCGGGGGTGCTGGCTGACCTCTTGGAGGCGGAGGGAAAGGTGTATGTGAGCGCTAAAAACGGCGACGTTCTGATCGTGAACCCGAGCGATGGAAGCATCAGCCTGCTGGGAGCGGCGCAGTAGGACAGGAGCAAGTGGACCCACTCGGCTTTCTCTGGAACCAGGTCCTGATGGACCCAATGACCAATGCCCTCATTGTGCTGACCAACGTCTTCTTCGGCAGCTTCGGGGTGGCGATCATCGTCTTCACTATCGTCATGAGGGGGATCACCTTCCCGCTGACTCTGCGGCAGCTCCGCTCCTCGCGGGCCCTCTCGGCGCTCCAGCCGAAGATACGCGACATCCAGAAGAAGTACACGGACCCCAAGCGGCGCTCCGAGGAGACGATGAAGCTCTACCGAGAGGTGGGGGTGAACCCCATGGGCTGCTTGCTGCCGATGCTTGTGCAGATGCCGATCTGGTTCGCCCTCTATCGAGTGATCCAGATTGCCCTCGGCTCGACCCCGGAGAGCATGATCGATCTTTCCCACCGGCTGTATCCCTGGTCGTACATCCAGCACGCCGTGCCGCTGGGGGAGCGGTTCTTGTGGGTGAACCTGGGGGAGCGGGGCGATTTCTTGCTGGCATTGCTGGTGGGGGCGTCGATGTATGTGCAGCAGAAGATGACCATTCCACCGGCCACCGACGAGCGCCAGCAGTCGATGAACAGCACTATGCTGTGGATGATGCCCCTTATGTTCATCTTCTTCTCGCTCCAGGTCCCCAATGGGCTGCCTTTGTACTGGTTCATGTCGGGCTTAGTTGGTATTGTTCTCCAGTACATGTACTTGGGGTCGAATGAGTTCAGTTGGCGCAGCCTGCTCTCCTTGCAGCCGGCGACGGCTCGGAAGGGAGGGTCGCCTGCAGAGAAGCCGGCGGCGCGAGAGGAAGAACCGGCCGAGGAAGAGGAGACGACGGTGGACGCCGCCGAGCGGCGTTATAAGAAGAGGTCACGTCATGGAAGGCGTAGACGCAAGCGGTAAGACAGTGGACGAGGCCGTGGAGAAGGCCCTTGCTGAGCTGGGCCTTGATCGCTCACAGGTCGATGTGGAGGTTGTCAGGGAAGGAAGAGGAGGGATCCTGGGGATCGGGGGTGAGGAGGCGCAGGTGGTGGTGCGCCCGAAGGAAGGGGCGGCGCTGGAGGGGGAGGATGTGAAGTGCGCCGTCGAGGTGTTGGAGACGCTGCTCTCGTATCTACAGATAGAGACGTCGGTGCGGGTGCGGGCGCCGGAGACACCGGGCGACGGCGTAGGCCTGGTGAAAGCTGTCCTCGACGTGAGCGGCGATGACCTTGGCATCCTGATCGGGCGTCGCGGCGATACGCTCGCTTCTCTGCAGTACGTCGTCAACCTCATCGTCGGGCGCAAGCTAAAGACGAAGATTGCCGTCGGCGTCGATGTCGAGGGCTACCGCCGTCGCCGTGAGCAGTCCCTGAAGAGCCTGGCCCTGCACATGGCGGAACGGGTGAAGGCCAGCGGGCAGACCGCGACCTTGGAGCCCATGCCGCCGAACGAGCGCCGCATCGTGCACCTGGCGCTGGCCAGAGAGCCGGCAGTGATCACCGAGAGCATCGGTGAGGGCGAGAACCGGAAGGTCGTCATCTATCCCAAGTCGCGGGGGTAGGGCAGTCTAGGCGCGGGGGTTTCGCGTCCAAAGAGGGCTGGGCCCCGGTTGTGGCATGACCGCACCCGACTTCCTAGCGATAGGGCACGTAGTCAGGGACATTGTACCGGGAGGCTGGCGATTGGGTGGGACGGTCACCCATGCCGCCGTTCAGGCGCAGCGTCTGGGGCTACAGGCTGGCGTGGTGACCTGCTCGGCAGCCGATCTGGGCCTGGAGCAACGCTTGCCTGATATCCAGGTGCGCCGCATCCCCTCTGAGACCACAACTACGTTCGAGAACCGCTATGAGAGGGGACGGCGGATTCAGCACGTCTGGGAGCAGGCGCCGCCTATCGGGGCGGAGAATGTCCCGCAGGAGTGGCGGAAGGCGCGGATGGTGCTCCTGGGGCCTGTGCTGGGGGA
>DAOUEO010000015.1:0-19190 GCA_034430455.1 Dehalococcoidia bacterium
CACGATGTTCAGGTTGCTCACCCGCCAGGAGGAGAAGACAACCGTGAGGAAGGTGAGGGAAACGCCCAGCGAGTAGGACATGATGAGGCTCCGCAGGGTGACCTTGGACTCGATGCTGATGAACTGGCCCAAGATCATCGTCATGATCCCGGCCATCGCGATTGCCACCAGCACGCCAAGCGTGACCCCGACCAGGGCCGAGAGCATGTTGTACCCCATGCCCTCCGACATGAAGGACTGAATAAGGTGACGGCGCTTCATCCCCACCGCTCGGCTTATCCCCATCTCTGTCTTACGCTCCGCCGCCAGCATCACGAAGATCATCACCGTCAGCAGGATTCCGGCGGCGATGGAGAAGAGGCCGAGCACGAGAAAGAAGGTCATCAGTATGTTGCCGGCCTCCTCAGCCGACTCGACGCCTTCCGCTTTCAGGGGGTCGACGCTGTAGGGCGTGTCCTTGAGGGCGTCTTCCAGCTTCGCCTTAACGCTATCGGCCACCTGGGTGCCCCCACGAACGCCGCCGCGGTTGGCGACGGCGATGAAGTCGGCCTCGCCGGGGCGATTGAACAGTCCCTGGAGGGTGTCGAGGCGGGTGGTCATGCCCAGCTTGGGGTAGCCGCTCGACCCGGTGATGAGGCGGTCTTTGACGACTTCGGCCACGCGGAAGGGGAAGCGCTGGTTCTGGTAGTAGACATCCACGCTGTCGCCGGGCTTGGCGTCGATCTCGTCCGCCAGGCTCTCGTTGACCAGGACCTCGTCGTCTGCTAGCGCGGCGACGTCGACGAGGTTGCCGTTCTTGTCGACGATGTCGGGAAAGGCGCCGAGGCGCGAAGCGTCGACGCCGGTAAGAACGGCGAGGGGAGCGCTCTGCCGCGTGCCCGGGTTGGTGGCGGCTACGGGCTCGAAGATCACGGGCAGGAAGCCGTCGATCTCGCTGTCGCCCTGGAAGCGCGCCTCGAGGTCGGCGGCCAGCGACTCGGGCACGGCCTCGCCGCGCACCACGATGTTCGCGCCCTCACCTCCTTCAAGGACGGTGTCACCCACCTGCACCGTCTCGTCGACGTGACCGGTGGTGTCGTAGACCATCTTCGTGATGCTGTGGTCGACGGTGTCGCCGACGGTGAAGGCGGCGGAGATTATCGTCGTGCTGAGCATCAGGCCGATGATGATGAGCGCTGTCTGCGCCACCCGCCGCGGTATGTTCCGGATGCCGATGGCGAACATGACCCGGTTGCGCAAGGCTACATAGGCAACAGTGCTCAGGCTGATCCCCAGCAGGACAAGCAGCACCACCATGATGTCGTTCATGGGGATGCCGAAGAGGCTATCCATGGCGTTTCCTCGGTGGCGAGCCCTCGCTTCTCAACAGTTGTCTTGAGTGTTCCGGGTCTCGTCCACGATCAGGCCGTCCACCATGTGGACCGTGCGGTGGGCGCGAGCGGCGATGTTCGCGTCGTGGGTAACGAGGACGAAGGTCTGGCCCTGGCTGCGGTTCAGCTCGCAGATCAGGTCCATGATCTGCTGCGCGTTGGCGCTGTCGAGGTCTCCCGTCGGCTCGTCCCCCCAGACGATCGCGGGGTCGTTCACGAGGGCCCGCGCCACCGTGACCCGCTGTCGCTGCCCGCCCGAGAGCTCCGCCGGCCGGTGGCTGGCCCACTCCGTCAGGTGAACCTGCTCCAGGGCCGCCAGCGCCCGCCGCCGCGTCTCCTTCGCTCCCGTCCCCGACACCAGCAAGGGGAGCTCCACGTTCTCGACGGCCGATAGCACCGGCAGCAGGTTGTAGAACTGGAAGACGAAGCCCATCCGGCGGGCGCGGAACTCCGTCTTCTTGTTGTCCGAGAGATCGTTGATGTCCGAGCCGTCGACGATGATCTGCCCGGCGTCGATGGTGTCCAGGCCGCTGAGGCAGTTGAGCAGCGTCGTCTTGCCGCAGCCGGAGGGGCCCATGATGGCGATTATCTCGCCGCGCACCACCGCCAGGTTGACCCCGCGCAGGGCTCGCACCTCGACCCGGCCGGTGGCGTACGTTTTCACGACCTCGCTCGCCTGAACGATGAGGTTATTGGATCCGTGCTGCTGATCTTGTGGGGAAGCTGTCATGGTGCCTCCACTGACGCTGTGCGGATCAAACGAGGGCCATCGGAGCTAGCAAGAGCCCAACTGACCCTTAGTCACATGATAGGGTTGGTGGCGCGGCCAAGTCAATCATTGAGCGCCCCGCACCCCCGCCTCTTAGGCGCCGGTCCGCCAGCGCTCCAGCGCTTGCTGGATGCGGTCATACTCGCCCGGCACGGCGTCTTGCCAGTCGCCCGGCAGCAATATCGTTGGCGGCGACTCGCGGGCAAACTTCATGCGGTAGTAGAGGATCCCGATCAGGTAGAACCTTGCCCCGCCGGCCGTCAGCGGGGCAAGCTTTTGCAGCCGGTCTACGACCTCCGGCGGGACTTGCCCCGGCGGGTAGGAGTCGCCCAGCAGCACCAGCGCTCCGGCGTCATCCAGTTGCCCGGCCAGCGTCCACTCCTTACGGGCGCGATCGAGGTCGTCCTGAACGGCGTATAGCACTCCCAGGGCCGTGCGCGCCCGCCCGAAGTCGGGCTGCCGCTTCACGGCAAAATCGATGTGGTCGAAGGCGGCGCTGAAGTCGCCCGCCGCCATGAGCATCTCCGCCAGGTCGATGCGGGCGCTCAGGTTGTTGGGGTCGCCCAGCACAAGCAGAGAGCATCCTTCAAGCAGCTCTGCCCTGTCCACAGTGGTCGGCATGGGGCTCTCCGTGCCCGCCCGCGCCAGCAGATACCCGTGCGCGCAGGGACTCAAGGCAAGGATCGAGTGCTGGAGGATCTCGTCATAGTGATCGCGGCGGAACTGACTCCCCGTCCAGAACCTCGAGTCGGCGATCGATGCCATTCGGGTCACCGCCAGGCCGTACGTCTCGACTGCCTCCTCCGTCGCCCCGATATCCTCGAGGACGTTGCCGGCCGCCAGGAGAACCGTCGCGTCGGCGCCGGCGAGGCTTTGCGCCTTCAGCGCCGCCGCCTTCGCCTCCTCGTCCGCGCCCTCAAGCTCCAGCGCCCGCGCCAGATTGGCGTAGCCGATGGCGCTGCGCGGGTCCAGCTCGACGCCGCGCCGCAGATGCTCGATGGACTGCTGGAGAAAGGCCTCCAGCCCTTCCTCCGTGAAGGCCAGCCCCTCGGTCAGCCCGAGCTGTAGCTGATAGATGGCGAGGTCGGGGTCCATGTCCGCCGCCTGCCGCGCCTCGCTGATGGCGTCGAACGTCCGGCCGTCGACAAGGTCATCCAGGCTCTCCGAGTAGTGGTAGTGCGCCGCGTCGATCCGCCCCCAGACGACGAACAGCGACACCATCGCTACTACCATCAGGATTCGGGGCAGGAGACGCGCCCACCGGGAGACGGCGGGACGCGGCGGGTCGCCGGCGGCCGGTGGTGGGTCGTGGGCATCCGGCGCGTCCTGGTAGTTCCGGACGGCGATCGCCAGTACCGCCGCCACCGCTATGAGAGGCGCCTTCCAGTAGTTGGCCGCGTCCGCCAGGTTGTGGATGGCAAAGCCGATGAGCGCTCCCCCGCAGGCTATAGCCAGCAGCCGCTGCGCCGTCGAACCGCGGCGGTAGCTCCGCCAGAGCAGCCAGAGCACCGCGCCCACGAGGACGGCCAGGGCGGCGAGCCCCAGCAGCCCCGCGTCCACGGCGATCTGGAGATAGCCGTTGTGGGCGTGGATGGCGTGGATGGGGTACTCGCCGCTGTACTGCGGGTAGAGGATGCCAAAGGTGCCGGGCCCCGCTCCCAGCAGTAGATGGTCGCCGAACATGTCGATGCCGGCCTCGAAGACGTCCTGCCGCGGCGAGAGCGACTCCCGGAAAAGCCACTGCGGCCGCGCCTCCCCCCAGCGTGTCGCCAGCAGGACGGCGGCGAGAACGACGACGACGGCCGCCGCCAGGGCGCCTGCCAGGAGAAGGAGCGAGCGCCTCTCCCGCAGCCGGCGGAGGATATCCGTCCGCCGCAACGCCTCGCGCGGCCAGGCCTGTGCCATCAGCACGATAGCCGCGGTCGTCGCGGCGGCGCCCGCCAGTCCCCCGATCCAGGCGCCGCGGGAGAGCGTCAGGAAGACGGCCCAGGCCGCCGCTAGGAGCGCCGCCGCTGCACCCCAGCGCTCCCACAGGGACGGCGATCGATAGGCGGCGACGATGTAGAAGGGGATGATGAGGACGAGCGTCATTCCTAGTATGTTGGGATGGTCGCTGACCCCGTGCACCTTCGGCACCGTGGGCGGGATCAGGTCGCCGAGGTGAAATCCGCCCCCGGTCGCGCGGGCGAGGTCCAGCCAGTGCTTGTAGTCCACGGCAACATACCACAGCGCCCAGACGGAGGCGGCGGCGCCCGCCAGCATCAGCCCCCTCTGGAGCGACAGGGCATCCAGGAAGCGCAGGTCGCTCAGGACATAGAAGACGAGGACGGCCATGAAGAGCAGCATCATGCTCTCAAGGCTCACCCGCGGGTCGACAGAGGCGGCCGTGGCCACCAGGTAGGCGATCAGGAGAAGGGCCAGCGGCCAGTCCAGGGGCGACCCCCCCAGCAGCCGCCGGCGCACGAGGAGGTATCCGGCGTAGACCACCGCCGCGACGAAGGTGAGCGCGTGAAGGGTTATGGTCCGCGAGAAGACGTGGAGGTAGACCTGGGGCATGCCGCTGCAGATGTAGTATCCCAGCCAGCCCGCCGCCAGGATCAGCCCCAGCCAGCGCAGCAGGTGGGGCGCCGCCGTCGTCCAGGTGCCCCGACTCATCCCGACCTCCCTCGAGCAGTAGGCACATTGTACTTAGCGGCAAACCTTAGCGCCAACGCGCGGTCGGTGGAGGCGCCTCCTATTCCTGCCCGACGCCCTTACCCTGCAGGCCTGCCATCTCCCCTAGCCAGTGACACGCCGAGGTAGACAAGCACACAGTCGGCCGCCTAGAATGGGAGCCGAGCATGACACTACGCTTTTTCGGAGACCTCAAGCCCGCAGGCGCCCTCGACGAGTGGGCCGCGCCCTCTCGGGGAGGCCCACCCGTCGGCTTCCCCGCCATCCGGCCCACCAGGAATGGCAGCCCCTCCGTCTCGTTCCCCGCCACCGGCAACGGGACCATCATCGTCGCCCCCGAAGGCATCGCCTGGTCGTCCTGGGTACAGCTGACAGCAGGAGAAGCCGCCGCCTACGTCCTAGCTCACCTCAACGCCCGCTGCTGGCACCGTCAGGGCCGCCCGCTCTACATCCAGCTAGGCGCGGGCGCCGACCCCGCCAGCAACATCGTCGGAGAGTGGTACGACAGCAACTGCGGCCTGACCATCAACGCATCCGCCTCCTACTCCCAGCAGTGGGAGCTCAACGGCCACACCCTGCCCGCCAGCACCGCCCTATCCGCCCGCGTCAAAGCCGCCATCAGCGCCGTCGCCGACTACAACCAGGTCGGCCTAGCCGTCGTCGCCATGCCCCTGCCCCTCACCTTCGCGCCCGACTGGGACGAGCAGTCCTACCGCGAGGGCGTCTCCCAGGTCAAGCGAGTGCCCGACATCCCCTCCACCATCTCCCTAACCACCGGCGCCGTCGACGAGTGGGGAGCATGGGTCGAACTCATCGCCTCCGTCAGCGACCACCAGCTGCTGCAAGGCGTCGAAGTGCCCAGCGCAGGCAGCCCACCACCGCCCCACTCCGACATCCGCCTCCGCGTCGGCACCGGCCCCACGTCCGACAACGTAACGCCCCAGGAAGCCACCCACCTGCCCAGGGCCGTCATCACAACAGGCGCGGTCGGCTACTACCGTCTCCCCCGCCCCGTCGAACTCGTGCAGGGAGACCGCGTCTGGCTCGCCGCAAAGGCGGGGAAAGCCGCTCAGCCCGTCAGCGCCGCCGCTCTCCTCCACTACCTCAACTTCTGACCCAGCGCCGGCACCAACTTGGCCCCCTTCGGCCCCCGCCGTAGAAGCGGCAAGCCTTAGCGCCAACGCGCGGTCGCTGGGGGTGCCTCATCTATCCGCCGGACGACAGATATCAGCCGTTTGGACGACTGTGATCTGGTAGGGGCCGCTGCGACCGGTTGAGCCCTGTTCCTGATATTGGATGATGATTCGCTTTGCCCGCTTGCTCCGGCCGGAGAGCGGCCTCAACATGCTGGGAGGCGCTGTCTTCCTGGCCCTGGTGATGCTGCTGGCCGTCGTCGGCTTCGACTTGGCGGTCTTCCTGGCCCGTGTCCACAAGGCCCAGTGGGAGGCCGAAGGCATGGCCCTCGCCGCGGCCAGAGCGCTGCGCCAGACCGCGAGCCAGGAGGATGCCCTGCGCGCCGCCCGCGACTGGGCCTTGCGGAACAATGTCGACCCGTCACGGGTCGAGTGCTGCACCTTCGGCGACCTGCGCCCGCTGACGGCCCCCGATGGCTACGCCGATACGGTGACCGCGGCCGCGCGCGCCAGCCAGGGGACGTTCTTCCTGCACCTTCTGGGCATCCCGGAGACGGTCTCCGTGCGGCGCAGCGCCGTGGCCCAGGTGGTCGGCGCGGGAGGCGGGCCCATCTGTCCCTGGGGCGTCGTCGGCGATGGTGCGGACGTGACGCCTGATGACGGCGGCTACCTCGGCCTCGTGCCGGGCAGGGTGTACGCCATCGATCTCGCCGCCGCTCCCCGCGGCCCCGGCGACTTTCTGCCCCTCGACCTGTCGGGCACGAGGATCGCCGGCTACCAGGAGGCCATCGCCCGCGGCTGCCGGGCCGATGAGGCCGGCGTCTGGTCGGCCGGGGACGTCAGTGGCATGCTACCGAGCGGGAGCGATGTCGTCAGTTCGACTCTCCAGGCCCTGAGCGAGCACTACTCCTATGAGTCCGCGGACGGTGTGGCCGACTACCTGAGCCTGAAGTGGTGCGACGTCGATTTCCGGCTCGATGGGGATGGCCCGGGTGTCGCGCACACTGTCGGCTTCAGCCCGTATCTGCAACCGCCCCGCAGCGAGTGCGTGCGGGGCACCCTGGACGGCGGGGCGGGCCGCATCGTCCTCGTGCCGGTCGTCTCCCATCCCCCCGATGACCCGGGAGGCTCCGTCCGGATCCTCGGCCTCGCTACCATGTACATCGTCTCCTGGGATAGGGCGGATTCGTCCTCAGCGGGCACGGGCGAGGTCTACGGGATGTTCTTGAGCCGCTCCTCCGTCGACGCCATCGATCTCGTGGGGGAGGATGACAACCCCCTCGCGCCGCTGCGGATTGTCTTGCTCCACTAGCGACTCGTTCTGAACGTTTCCCGAGGGCGCGGCGCTAGGCGCTCTGCCGTTCTTGAACGAACTGGTCGATCGCCTCGGCGAGGCGGCGGGCCATCGCCTCGCGCGCCGCGTCGTCCTTGAGGACGGCGGCGTCGGCGTCGTTGGTGAGGAACAGCAGCTCCGTGAGGATGGCGGGCGTGTTCACCTCCCGCGTCACCAGGAACTGGCAGAAGCCGTCGGAGTGGTGGGCAGTGGAGTCTTCCTGCGTCCCGCGGCGCACCGCGTCGTACCCGTAGTCGTCGAGGCCCGCCAGGGCGGCGTCGAGGGTCAGCTCCGCCAGGTGGGCGCTCTCCGCCCCATACTGGTGCTGGCCGCAGTACCATATCTCCACACCTGACTGATTGGGATTGACCGATCCGTTGCTGTGCACGGAGACGAAGAGGTCGCTGTCCACCGCTTCGGCGAGGTGCACGCGCGCCCACAGGTCGGCGGCGATGAGGAGCTGGGTCAGCGGCCGCGGCCCCAGCGGCTTGCCGAACCCCGCCCGCGTCACGTACACGTCGTACCCTTTCTCTTCGAGGAAGCGCTGCAGGTGCTCGGCAACCGCCAGGTTGGACTCCGCCTCCGTCAGGTCGACCTCACCGTCGGGCGCGTAGTGGACCGCTCCGGGGTCGCCCCGACCGTGCCCGGGGTCGAGGATGATCGTCGGTCGCCGTGGCTGCGGCGTCGGCTGCCGCTGGAGTAGCACGCCCGGTCCCTGTACGGCGCGGGCGCTTGTCACCGGTGCTGCCTCCTTCGGCGCCGGGAAGATCTGCTGACGGGGCGGTGGGGGGCTCTCCACCGGCTCCGACACGGCGGCAGACGTGGCTGCTCCCGGAGGCGCGGCCGTTGGCGTCGCCGCCCCGCCGGCCACGTCGGCGGTGGCGTCGGTCACGGCCGTGCGGCTTGGCGCCGCCTCTTCCGTCAGGTGGGCGTGGGCGGTGATGACCGACGCCATCAAGAGGCTGACCAGTACGGCCAGCCCGCATCCCACCAGGACTTCAATCCGGGCCTTCATCGAAGCTTGGCCCCTCCCCGACGCCCGCGCTCCTTTGCGGTCTCACACCGAAGGCCGCCGCCAGCCCTCTCAGCTCATCCAGCAGCTCGGCCGTCGGCACATCTTCGATCTCGTTCACGAGGGCGGAGTTGTCGACGAATTCCGCATCCACCGACGTGAACACGTCGAGCAGGCCATCCGCTCCGGCGTCTCGCGTCTTCTCCTCCTCCTGGTTCTCCTCCGACTCGCCTTCCTCCTTCTCCTCCTCGCCCTCCGTCTCTTCTTCCTCCGAATCGGTCGCTTGATCCTCCGGCGGTGGCAGCAACGTCTCCTCGGGGAATCCGTCCAGGAGGTCCGATTCTTCGTCCGTCCGCTTTCTACCCCAGAACTTCAGCCCAGGCACCAGCTTCATGTTTGTCTCCTCGTTGTCTACATTGGGCTCGCCACATTGGCGAAGATGGCGTGGACGATGGCGGGGATGGCCAGCATGCAAACCCCGGAGATGAAGGCCATCACCGCGCCGTAAAGACAGAGCTTGTAGATATGGCCGCCGGCAGCGGCGTAGGGGGCGAACGTGTCAGCCACCGTCAGCACCAGGATGACGGCGACGACGAACGCCTTGACGAAGGCGATGTTGGGAGACACGAACGCCAGGCTCGTGTCGACGTTGGCCTCCGCCGCCACTCCGCCGCTGAGGCCCTGCTCCTGGACCTCCGCTAGCTTCTGGCCGAAGATGACCAGCACTTCGGTCACGAAAAGCAGGATCGCCAGCAATACGGTGTGAAGGGGGATCATGATGAAGGTGAAGGTGGATGAGACCAGCTTCCGGCTCGAGCGCAACAGCGACACCTTCATGCTGAACGCGGAGGCGAGATTCGCGATCCGCTCTGAGTCGCCGCCCAGGCGCAGGCCGTCCCAGAAGATGCGCACCGAACGCGTTACCAGCTCGCTCCCCGACTCGGCGGCAAACCGGGTCCACGATAGGTCAGACCGGAGGCCGGTTCTCAGGCGCACGTGTAGCCGTTTGACCTGCGGCTCAAGGGAGCCCAGCGACCGCCGGTTCAGCCTCGACAGCGCCTCACCGACGGTGCTCCCCATCGCCGCCACCATGCTGCCCAGGGCCCGCAGAACGCTGGCGATGTCGCGGTCGCGGCGGTCTATCTGCAGGTCCTCGCGGACCGCCAGCAGGCCCACGGGCAGCAGGAACATCGACATCGTGATGAAGGCCAGCGGCAGTCCGAAGCCGAGTTGCAGGACGCCCGCGCTCGCCGTTAGCCCCAGGGGAACGGTGTACCGCGCCAGGAGGGCGGCGAAATGGCGCTCATAGGCTTGCTCCGCCCTTGCGCACGCCTTGATCTCCACCGGCGCCACGCTGTACACGAGCCAGGAGCCGACGAAGGTGACCGCTATCACGATCGCCGCCAGGCCGATGATGATGCCCGCGCCCATGCTGTAGATCATCATCGACACGAAAGAGATGACGACGATGAGGGCGGCGGAAACCATCAAGGCAACATAGGCATCCGTCCAGCGCTGGAGCGTCTCCAGGTCGCGCTCGTACTGCTTGCCGTACGTCACCAGTTGCACTTCCAACTCCCGCGCCAGGAATTGCTCCTCCCTTTCACCCGAGGCAAGGGAGCTGGCGAAACGGAGCAGCAAGCTCCGCAGATTCTCGTCGGTAAGGGTCTCCGCCACCACCTCGCAGGCCTGCGCGTAGTCATAGTTCAGCCGTTGCGCCGCCCAGTGGATGCGGCGAAAGAGGATGGAAGTGCTGTATCCCAGGGCGGCCGTGTGCTCAAAGAGCTGGGCGCGCGAGACTCCCGTTGTGGCTATCGCCGCCATATAGGTGAGCTGCGTCACCAGGTCAAACGCCAGGGGCTCCCGCCCGAAGAACCTGGCCGGCTTGTCCACGTGCGCCTGCTGCTGGGCGGCGGTGCTAGAAGAGGCCTTCCCTCTGAGCCTTGGCCAGAAGTTGATAGAGATCATGGAAGTTGGTCGTTCCCTGCTGTGCCAGCTTCTCCAGGACGGTCGCCTTCTTATCGAGTTCGGCGTAGATCTGCCGCTTGTTCTTCGGGGTAAGCCCGCGGCGGGGGGCCACCTTGTTCTCGAGGAGATAGCTGTTCATATTCCCCAGGAACTCGAAGACATCCTCCGCCGGGTTCCAGCGAAAGGCCTCGACGAATGAGAAGGAGTCAGACGAGAGGTCATAGCCGATGATCTCATTTATGCTGAGGACCCGCCGCCCCAACTTGCCGCTGGGAAGCCTGACGGAGCTGCAGATCACGACCAGGTTCAGGTTGTCCATGTAGGGCTTGGGCACGTTGATCGGGTTGCCCGTGATACGCTGGATCAGCTTCTCCACGGTAGAGGCGTGGAAGGTGGACATCACCTGGTGTCCCGTCTGCATCGCCTGGAAGGCCACCGCCCCCTCCTCGCCGCGGATCTCACCCACCAGGATGGCGTTGGGCCGCTGCCGCAGGGCCGCCCTCAACAGGCCGAACATGTCGACCGATGCCCCCTGGCTGGCCTCCCCCGACATCCGGACCACCTCCCGTATCCAGTTCGTGTGCGGCACTTGGAGCTCCGGGGTGTCCTCGATGGTCACGATCTTGGCGTCCGGCCTGATGAACGTCGTTATGGCGTTGAGGAGGGTTGTCTTTCCCGAAGCCGTCTCCCCCGACACCCAGAGGTTCAGCCCGTCCCCCACCACCATCGCCAGGTAGGCCGCCATCCGGTAGTCCATGCTGCTGAACCCCACCAGCTCCAGGATGCTGATCGGGACCTCCGAGAACTTGCGGATGGTGAAGTTGCTGCCCCTCTTGGACACCTCGCCCCCGTAGACGATGTTGATTCGGGAGCCGTCGGCTAGGGCGGCGTCGACGATCGGGTTCTTGAAGGTCACGGGCTTCTTGATGCCCTCCGAGAGCCGGAGGACGAAGTCATCCAGCCCCTCGTGTGTGTCGAAGACGATGTTGCTCTTCAGCCCCTTGAACACCTTGTGCTCCACGAACACCCGCCCCAGCCCGCTGCAGCTTATGTCCTCGATGTTGGGGTCCTTGATCAGCGGCTCCAGCGCCCCCATGCCGATCTTGTCCCGCAGGATGATGTACTTCACGATGTCCAGCTCGCGGCGGGTGGCCGCTATCCTGCCGTTGCGGCCGGAGGAGCGGGGGAGCCGCGCCCGGCCCTTCTTCTTGCCGTCCTCGTCCTCGTTGCCGGGCTTCTCATCCCCTTTCACCACGCAGATCATCTCCACCGCGTCGGCCAGCGCCTTGGCCTTCTCCTCCTCCGTCTCCGCCTGGGCGAGGATGTCGACGAAGTCGAGGAGCCGGCGCTCCACCTCTCTGAGCAGGTCCTCCAGCTCCATGCCCACGGTCGGCTCTATGGCGATGTAGTAGTTGCGGGGGTCTTCCAGGTCAGGAAAGATGTGGATGAAGGTATCTTCGCTCACCGGGTATATCAGGTTGGGGTGCTCGATCTCGCCCAGCTTGCGCGAGACCTCCGGGTGGAATTCGGGTACGCCCACCTTGGTTATGGGAACCATGTGCAGATAGTCCATGAGGTGAGGCGTTGCCTCGGCCTGCTCCCGCAGCGATTTCGGCAGCATCTTGATCAGGGTGCACGGCTGCTTGCCGTCGTGGTTGTCTATCGAGTTCTCGCAGGGGAAGGGTAGGCCGCTGGTCGCCATCTCATGCCTTTGCCTTGGTGATAGGGACGATCCGCATCCCCAGGCCGGGCTCCACGTCGAAGCTCACGATGTTGCCTGTGGTCTTCTCGGCTCCCCGGATCTTGGCTACCTGCAGCACCTTTATAAGCTGCTCTCCTACCTCCTCAGTGCGCAGCCGGAGGTGGGCGTCGCAGATGGAGCGAATGCGGATGAACATCGGTTCATCGAAGGCATAGGAGTGCAGGGTGAAGATCAGCGTCTTGTTCTGGTCGCAGACGCTCTTGCAGTTGGTGAAGAACGACAGGGTGTCGTTCTCGGGCACGTGTGAGACGAACGAGGTCAGGGAGTCCAGCACCGCGATATCGTAGTTGGAGTGGTGGGTAATGTGCGTCATGAGCTTGCTGAACACCGTCAGCGACTGCTCCGCGGTCAGCGCCGAGGGGACGGGATAGACGTTGATCTTGCCCAGCAAGAAGTGGTCGGTGATGTTCATGCCCAGGCTTTCCATCTGGCGGAAGAGGCTTCGCGTCGTGTTCTCCGTCGTGTAGTAGACGATCCGGAAGCCCTCCTGCAGGGCGCCCCAGACCAACTGCTGGACGAGCACGCTCTTGCCCGCGTCCGACTGCCCTTCGATGAGGGAGAGGGAGCCTTCGGGGATGCCGCCGCCGATCTTCTTGTCGATCTCTGGATTCCCCGTTGAGACGATCCGCTTGCTGTCCAAAGCTCGCGCTGGTTCCATGATTCGTGCTCCTATGCCGTCACATAAGCCGAGACGGTGACCCCGTTCTCAGTCGCCACGATGACCCAGCCGGTGGTCCCCGCCCCCAGCGGCGGGTTGACCCTGACCTGCATCTCCAGCACTTCGCCGGGGTTGAGGACAGCCGGCTCGAATACATCGTTCTCGATAGAAATCACCGTCCAGGTGTTCGATTGAAGCTCTCCCGAGGTGTAGGGAACCCAGCGGGCATAGCGGGTCCCCGACTCGGAGAAGTACTGGACCACCACGTCCATCCGGGCGTAGTCGGCCATCTTCGTCTGCCCGTCGTTGCGGATCCTCGCTGTGATATTGGCATTGCTCCCGTCTATGCTTGTCTCCACCACGGTTAGCTGGGTGTGCACCTGGTCGCCCAGACGCTCCTGCATCGACTGCCACGACTGCCCCACTTCATCGAGCGATGTATAGCCGCTGCGGGCCAGGACCACCGTCGTGATCATCAGGATCGCCGTCACCAACAGGGCAGGGATACTAGTCTCCATTCCCCCTCATCCCCTAGACAGTGAAGAACTTCGCGTCGCTGGAGCCGTTCGGCGCGACCACCTTCGTGTAGTAGACGACGTCGCTCTCCAGGGCGTCGCTGACGTGGATCGTGATATGGAGCGTCGCCGTCGGCGTCCACTTGGTGTCGTTCTCCAATGTGTACTCCCAGCAGGGGGCCGAGCAGCTCGCGCCGCCGTAGGGGATGCGCGCGAACTCCCCCTGGGGTCCGAAGAAAAGATCGATCCTCTCGAGAGGATCGATGACGGTGGCGCCGATGTTCTTCACCCAGATGTCGGCGTCGGTGGTCCCCGATTCGCCGGTCGCGTGGACGATCTCGATCTGGCTGCTCAGCCGGTCGTCGAGCACGCTCGCCGTAGACGTCAAGGCGCCGCTGGTACGGTGAACCGCCGGCAACACCGTGTTCACCACCGCCACGACGGCGATTACGCCGGCTACGGTGATCAGAATGGTCGTGATCGCCTTCTCGATTGCGACACCCCCTCACTGATCCGTCACTGCGGGGGACGGACGAGTCTTGCTGACCCTCTCTCCTGCTACTTGGTTGCCCAGGCGCGGCCGCGCAGTATGCCGGTTGGCTCCTCCTCCTGGAGCAGCGCGTCGAGCTGGTGGAGGATCACCAGGCATTCATTCGTCGTCGGCGGCGTCGCGCGCTCCTCGACGGCCAGGCCCAGGTTCATGACCCGTGTCAGCGCCTCTTTGGCCGTCTTCGGCAGGTAGCCGGCGGACTCGCAGAGGTCGAGCAGGATCTGCAGCCGTTCCGGCCCCACCTGTGCCAGGGCCTCCTCCGCCCATACCATCAGCCCCGCCACCTTCATCAGGCTCCAGGTGGGGGCCGCTTGAGAAGGGGCGGCCTTCGCTTCCCGCAACGGGGTGGGCGAGGGCCTGGGCCGAGGAGGACGTGGTGGAGGAGTCTCCCCCCTAGTCGTAGGCGCGGGCTCCGGCGCCGGGCCGGGGGGCTCGTATGGCGGGAGAATGCTTGCTGTAGCATCCTCCTCCTTCGCCTCTACCGGCTCTCCCTCCCCCTCCGGCCAGAAGGTCTCGGGGGCGGGCTCCGCCGGGCTGGCGGGTACCGGCAGCTCCTCTTCTTCGTCCTCCGGTTGAGCCTTGACTACCCGTATCGGTGGTCGTGTCTCCAGGGCCTGGGGATCAGCGTGCAGTGCCTGGCCGGCATCCGGAGCGAAGGGATTGCTCTGGCTCAGGATCGCTGTCCTGATCTCGCTGAGGATCAGTTTGACCTCCCCCTTGAGGAGCTTTACCTCGTCCTCAAGAGAGGAGATCTTCGCGTTGAGTTCCATGCTTCTGCCTCCCTGCCGAAGGGGGGCGGCGCCCTCCCGATTGCGCTACCCGCGCTTTGGCACCGCCCCTTGCGGCAATGAACTCGAACTAATGCAGGTCAACCACTGGGTCGAGGCCGGCGGGCGTGGTCCTGGCAATGATCATCGTCCCGCCCAGCGACGGCTTCACCTCGACGACGAACGCTACGTTGGCCCCCAGCGTCACCGGGGGAGTCTGGGCGCTGAGATCGATGGTGATCTCCCCGAGCTCTCCGGCCTCCATCAGGTCATCGCCGTCGCCGACCAACCAGTTCACCGTCCAGACTATGTTGGGCTGGTTGATGGTGTTGTTGCGGAAGTCGATGACCACCTTGTTGCTGAGTGCGACCGGGTCCATGTTGACCGGCTCACCACCGGCGGCGTTCGCCATGTCGAAGACCAGGGTCGTCACATTGGTCCCGTCCGTGTTGGCGATGACGCTGCCCCGCAGCTCCAGCGTACCCCTGGTCTTCTGGAGACCGGCGTATACTGCCTCCTTGCCTCGCTCGGAGCTGAAGAGACCGGTGCTCAGCACCACGAAAGCGAATACCGTCGCGACCACTACGAAGGCGATCAGGATGATGGCAGTCTCCAGACCGGTGATGCCTTCCTCCGCCCCTGCGGTCCGACTCAAGAGCCTCTTGAATCTGTTCATCTGGTTTCCTCCGGTTAGACACTGGCTAGGCAGGAAGCGGGCTTTGAGGCCGCTTTCGACGTCGCAGTCCTTGGGTGTCAGGATGTCGGACTCAGACTGTGAACGTCTCTCCTGTCCCCTAAGGTTCGATCCATCCGCAGGAGTTTTCGTCGTCGCCGGAGGGTAACCGCACGGTGCTATCCCCCAAATGGCGTGGGTGCCAGCCCCCATCGACGAATTCGGCCGCCTGACGGCGTCATGGCCAACTACGGCAGGAGTGCGGGACAACCCTTAGGGGAAGGAAGAAACGGCGACAGCAGCTCCTGATTGAGCCCGCCCCGCCGCCGGAAAACGGCACCCCCTACCCCTAAAGATAGACGCCCTCCGCCCGATAACAGATACAGGCTCTTCCGTTGGATTGACGGCCTGAGAAGAGGTGACCCCCCGGCTCTGAGCCTGGCTCTGCCGGGAGTCTATCGAAGGAGCGGGTCTGAAGCATGCAGGGACGGCAGAACGGCGACAAGCTCCGCCTGCTCGTCATTGAGGACGAGGGCCTGTGGCGCGACATGCTGTGTCTCGCCCTCTCCGCTCAACCTCGCATGGAGGTCGTGGGGACGGGCGCCAGCAGCGATGATTTCGCTTCCCTCTGCAAAGCGCTCCAAGTGGACGTCCTGCTCATCGACCTTGACCTGGAAGCAGGTCCGGGGCCGATCACGGCCGTCCGCTCTGTGAAGGCGGAACGGCCCCAGACCGGCATCGTGGTCTTGGCGGCCAGTAATGACGGGGGATACCTCTCCTCGCTGCCCTCTCCCGACACTCCGGGCTGGTCGTACATCATCAAGCAGTCTCTTACTGACGTGGGGGCACTGGTCCGCGCCATCGAGGCCGCCGCCGCCGGCCTGGTGGTGCTTGACCCCTCCATCCTCGCCGGTACACTGGAGGCGCGATACTCTCGTCTGGGCCGGCTCACTCCCCGCCAGATGGACGTGCTCCAGTTGATGGCGAAGGGCTACAGCAACAGCGCTATCGCCAGGGCGCTCGTCCTAGAGGAGAAGTCGGTCGAGAACCACATCAACGCTATCTTCAGCCAACTGGTTGCGGGCCGCGACCCCTCTATTCATCCCCGGGTGAAGGCGGTGATCACCTACCTCCAGGAGTCGCACGCCCGCCCCGCCCGCGCAAGCTGATACCGCTGCCCTTGGGGCGCCGCCCATCCACTCCTCGACGGCTCTGGTTCATAGCGCTCCGTAAGATTCTCGGGCCATCAACGTTTCAATATAGTGAGTGGCACCTGCTCACCGGCTGGTGGCTGCGCCGAGGAGCGTTATGGCCCGAAGAGTCCTGCTTCTGCTCGTCTTCTCCGGCTGCCTCGTTGGGGTGGCCCTGTTCCTGGCCGTCTTCGTCTTTGGCGGCGGCGATGGCTCCCCCTCGCGGCCCTCCGCTGAAGAGCTTCCTCAGCAGGCGGAGGACATCCTCAACAGCATCAACGAGTACCATTCCGCTGTCAAAGGCTACAGCATCCGCTTTCCCGGCGACTGGTCGGAGAACCCCAGCAGGATTGATCTCGGCGGCGCTTCTACCGACGTCTTCTATGCCCTCCACGGCGACGAAGACGCCGGCGTCGCCCCCACCCTCAGCATCACCAGTGAGTCCGTGCCACCGGGCACCACCGCCCAGTACTACCTGAAGGCCCGGCTCAGCTTCCTCGATTCCGTTCAGGCGGAGGTCAGCGAACCCCGGCGCGTCGAGGTCAGCGGCGTCGACGCCTACCTGGTCGACTACAAGGGCTACTCGCAGAAGTATCCGCTGGAGGCGACATCCGTGGTCCTGGTCAAGGACGGGCAGGGTTGGGAGTTCACCTTCGCCGTGCCGGCAGGGCAGCGCACTCAGTACAGGCCCCTCCTGGCGTTCGTCCTGCGCTCCGTCACCATCCCCTGACGCCATCGTCGCGCGAGCGCGCCTGCGGGAATCGTGCCCGACCGGTCACGGCGGGCCGGACGTCCTCTGTGTCGTCATTCGTCCCCGCGGCCTGCTGATCGCGTCCGGCTGGGCTCCACCGTCTCGGAGGGGAGTGGCTCTGGGGTGGCGGTGTCGACGGGCGAGGGGGTCGTTTCGGGGGTGGAGGTCTCAGCGGGAGTGGTCGCGGGAGTGGCGGTTTCCGGCGGCGTGGTCGGGGTCGGGGTGGCCTCTTCTTCCGGTGTGGAGGATGGCTCGACCGTGGGCACCGCGGTGTCGGTCGCCGTCGGTGAAGGGGCCGCGGTCGCGCTGGGAGCGACGGTGGCGGTCGCGCTCGCTGTCGCCGTGGGCGTGGGAGAGGTGAGCGCCGTCCCGCCTCCGGAGCCGTCGAACATCCCCGTGCCCCAGGCGATCCCCCACGCCGCGGCGAGGACGAGGAGCGCCGCCCCCAGAGGCAGGATGAGGTTGCGCCCCGACGTGAGGCTTCGCCAGCCGTCGCCGAGGGCGCCGCTGCCGATCAGCGGCCGTCTCCTGCCGCCCCCCGCGCCGGCAGCCGCTCCCCCGAACACCGGCGATGGCGGCACTACCTTCGGGGTCGTGTCCGCCGGCGGCGCGGTTGAACCCGCTCCCCAGGCCGCGAGCGCCTGTTCCCGAGCCTTCTCGCGCAGCCCCCATGACGGCGGCACCGCCGCCAGCGCCCCCAACACCTCGAACGGCGGGACCAGCGCCAGCCGGGTGGTCGTGCAGACCGGGCAGGAGCGCACGTGCCGCTCGGTCGCCTGCCGGAGCTGCTCTCTGCTTGCCGCGATGGGCAGCCCAAGCAGGGACCGTCGTAGCCCCTCGCAGGTCCGGCTGCCGCGCCGCGCCGTGATCAGCGACGATATGCTGCTCTCCGTGTCCCTTGTGAGCTTGTCGAGCCCTCTTCGGGCGGCCTGCTGTCCTATGTGAAGGGCGGCGGCCAGCTCGGCGATCTCTAGGCCCTGGCGCCGCTGGAGGTCGAGCAGCGCATAGTCGCGCGGGTCCAGCCGCAGGACGCCCTCCCAGACGAGGCCCGCCTCCTCCTGGGCGAGCGGGGCCTGGAGGGGGTTGCTGAGGCGCTCGGGCTCTACCCGCTGGAACTCCGCTGTCTGCGCTTTCTCGAGCGGGCGTTCTCCCTCCAGACTGCGCGTCACCGCTACCGCGACGGCATTGGAGAAGAGGTGAGTCCTGAAACCTTCGAGCGCTCCCGGCTCGCTCAGCGTGGTCAGCGCGCGGCGAAGCGTCTCCGCCGCCGCCGCGGTCGCCGCCTCGGCGTCGAGAAGCAGTCTGAGGCAGAAGTCGTAGACGCGGTCGAAGTAGCGGTCGTACAGCGCGGCGGCGCTCTCCGCGTCGCCCTGCAGGGCCCGTCGCGCCAGATCCCCGTCGCTCGGTGTCATCTCCCCCTCTAGCGGCCTCGAACCTGCCGGCGGCCCCATTGTAGTGCCCGCGGGCCCGCTTGTCCAAGACTTGCACTCGTTCCCTATCCCGGCGGCGCTGCTCCAATCCCATGTCCAGGGGCAGCGAAGACCGGCAGGGAGGCGTGAAGAGACTCGCGGACGACTCGTGGAGGGGGAGCGGGCGGTCCTGGCCGGCGCGTCTAGCGGTGGAAGGGACCCCCTTAGTAAGAAGAGGGGCCGCCTTCGCGGCGGCCCCTCCTAGGCACTGACTCTAGTCTTCGTCGGGAGACCCACCTGGATAGAGAACCCTGAACACGTCTGTCTTGGAATCCGAGGACGTGAAGCCATGATAATTCCCGTCCGCCGGATCAAACTGCTCCCAGGGCGTGACCCACACCTTGTACACTCCTCCGGCACTGGGTGTCGGGTCGAAAGGCCACAACTGCACCGTCGCGGCGCCGTGGTCGACGTCATACCCAGTGTAATGTCCACACCCGTCGGGACCCCCCGCACCTGAGATGAGGCCCGACTCGTCCACGTAGAAGACGCGGCACTCGGGGGGATCCACGGAGAGCAGGGTCTTGCCGCTGGGATCCGTCACTTGGAAGACGTACTCACCTGCGGGCAGGCCAGCCGCGTCCGCAGGCGCGTTGG
>DAOUEO010000016.1:0-15031 GCA_034430455.1 Dehalococcoidia bacterium
ATCGGCAGCTGGATCGGCAGCGGATTGGCGCCGAGCCGGTCCTTCATCGTCTCCACCGCGTTGAAGAAATCGGCGCCGGTGCGGTCCATCTTGTTGATGTAGGCGAAGCGCGGCACCTTGTACTTGTCGGCCTGGCGCCAGACCGTCTCCGACCGCGGCTCGACGCCGGCGACGGCGTCGAACACCGCGATCGCGCCGTCGAGGACGCGGAGGCTGCGCTCGACCTCGACCGTGAAGTCGACGTGGCCGGGGGTGTCGATGATGTTGATCCGGTGATCGAGCCACTGGCAGGTGGTGGCGGCGGCGGTGATGGTTATGCCCCGCTCGCGCTCCTGGGCCATCCAGTCCATGACGGCTGTCCCCTCGTGGACCTCACCTATCTTGTAGGTGCGGCCGGTGTAGAAGAGGATCCGCTCGGTGACAGTGGTCTTGCCGGCATCGATATGGGCGATGATGCCGATATTGCGGACGCGCTCGATAGGAAATTCCCTATCCATGACATGGATCCCGCGAGAGACGGGCCTGGCCTCTACAATCGTTGCTCCCAATGATTACCGATCACAAATCTAGCTCGGCCCGCTGAGGCGGACGGAGCAATAGCGACTCTTACCAGCGATAGTGGACGAAGGCGCGGTTGGCCTCGGCCATACGGTGGGTATCCTCTTTCTTCTTGACGGTGGTGCCCTGTCCGGAGGCAGCGTCCATCAGTTCCGCCGCCAGCTTCTCCGCCATCGTCCTCCCCTTGCGGGAACGGGCGGAGTTGATGAGCCAGCGCACGGCAAGGGCGCTGCGGCGCTCGGGGCGTATGTCGACGGGTACCTGGTAGGTGGCGCCGCCGACGCGCCGCGGCTTGACCTCGACGACGGGCGTGGCGTTGCGGAGGGCCTGCTCGAACGTGTCGAGGGGGCTGCGGTGCGTCTGGGCCTCAAGGATGTCCATCGCCTTGTAGGTGATACGCTCCGCGACGCTCTTCTTGCCGCCGCGCATGATCTTATTGACAAACATGGTCAGGCTCTGGCTCTGATACTTGGCGTCAGGCGGCACCTCCCGTCTGACGACTCTTGCCCGCCTCGGCATTCTCTTCCTCCAACAATGACTCGCTAGGCCGGCTTCGCCTCCCTGCGAGTGCCGTACTTGCTACGACCGCGGTTGCGACCCTCGACCCCTTGGGCGTCGAGGGCGCCGCGGATGACGTGATAGCGCACGCCCGGCAGGTCCTTGACACGGCCGCCCCGGATGAGCACAGCGGAGTGCTCCTGGATGTTGTGGCCCTCGCCGGGGATGTAGGCGGTTACCTCGATACCGTTGGTGAGACGAATCCGCGCGATCTTGCGGAGGGCGGAGTTCGGCTTCTTAGGGGTCATCGTGCGCACCTGGGTGCAGACGCCCCGCTTCTGAGGCGAGCCCTCACCGCGGTCGCTGCGGTTCTTGAGGGCGTTGTAGGTGAAGCGCAGGGCTGGGGCCTTGGTCTTCTTTATGGGCTTCTTGCGGCCCTTCCTCACGAGCTGGCTTATCGTAGGCAAGCTGTCGATCCCCCTTGTGCTGAAGCTGCCCTGAACCGGCTTTTGGACAATGCAAAAGGTCGAAAACCCTATTACTGAGCCAGTGCGGCGTGGCGGCGCCGAAGGCGCCCCCACTATTGCCGACCGTTGTCACTTTGAGGTCTTTCGACCCGTTGCAGCGCTGGCTAGGGATCGCGCAGCGCCAAATACTGACTTTACCGGAAATCGGGCGCGGATGTCAAGCTTTATGGCGAGTAGGTCTTCATTCGCCCGCCTGGGGGCCACCCGACAGCGGATGTCAGGCAGAAGGGGGCTCGGCGAGGAGCTCGCGGACGACGGCGCTGATCTCGCTGCCCTCGGCGCGGCCGGCGAGCTGCTTCACGAGCGCCGGCATCACTTTGCCCACGTCCCGCGGCCCCTGGGCGCCGGCCTCGGCGATGACCTTGCGGGCCGCCGCCGCTATCTCCTCCCGCGACATGGCCGCGGGCAGATATGCCTGGAGGACGGCCGCCTCCGCCTCTTCGCGCTCCACGAGGTCCTTGCGGTTTCCCTTGCGGAACTCCTCGGCGCTCTCGCGGCGCTGCTTCGCCTGCCTGGCGATGACGGCGAGGGTGCCGCTATCGTCCAGCGCCTCGCCCTTCTCGATCTCGGCGTTGTGGACGGCGGCGATGAGTACGCGGAGGGTGCGCTTGCGGACGTCGTCGCCCTCTTTCAGCGCTTGCTTGAGGTCGTCGGATATCTTGTCCTTGAGAGACATATAAAGGGCTCCCTATCTGCTGGGACGGAAAGGCGGTGGCGGTATCTAGCGACTGCTCTTGCGCCGCTTGGCGGCCGCCTTCCTCTTGCGCCCAACGCCGAGCTTGGGTTGGGCTTGCTCGGCGATTATAGTCAAGTGGCGAGATTGGTGTCAAGAAGTTGCGCCGCGGGGCGACGCTCGGTGCGCGTGGGCGGCGTCGGCGAGGTCGGCGAAACATTGGCGTTGTTCATCCCACCCGCCCGCCCTAGGGGTGTTTTGGGGAATCAGGGGGACACCCCCTGAAACCCCCGTCAGAGGGGGCAGGCCCCCTCTGAACTCCCCCTCTATTCCAGACGGGCAAGTCGGCAGGCAGGCCCGGGCCTCGGCTATGTCGCGCGGCTAGTCGCGGGGAGGGCGCTTGGGGATGCGGCGGCGGCGCATGCGGGCGAGGCCGCGCAGGTCTTCGGAGACGGTGGACTTGATGTTGACCCGGGTGTCGGGGTCTTCGATCCAGCGGACGGGTATCTCTTTCACTCGATAGCCGCCCTTCTCGGCCAGGATGAGGAGCTCGGTGTCGAAGAACCACTCCTGGTTCTCGATTAGGGGGACGAGCTCCTGGGCGGCCTGGCGGCTGATCCCCTTGAACCCGCACTGGGCGTCGACGAAGCGGGTGAAGAAGAGCCCGCGGATGAGGATGTTGTAGCAGCGGGAGATTAGCTCGCGGCGGAAGGAGCGGTTGGTCTGGGCGCCCTTCTTGAGGCGGGAGCCGATCGCCACGTCGTAGCCCTCGTCGGCGATGGCGGCGACTAGGGGGGGGAAGAACGCCAGGTCGGTGGAGAGGTCGACGTCCATGTAGGTGAGGACGTCGGCCTCGCTGCCCAGCCAGGCGGTGCGGAGGGCACGCCCCCGTCCCTTCTGAGGGATATGCAGGGGAGACACGTCCCCGTGCTCCTCGGCGAGGCGCTGGGCGACGGCGAGGGTGCCGTCGGTGGAGGCGTTGTCGGCGACGACGATGCGCCAGGTGTGGGGGAGGTTGGCGGCGAGGAACTCGCGCAGCTTCCGCACGCTCTCCGCCAGGACGTGCTCCTCGTTGTAGACGGGAATCACTACGTCAACGCTGGCCATGGCACGACCTCGCCTTCGCTAGAGCTACGCGCCCAGAGTATCCCGCAACCGGCGCGCCAGTCGCAAGGGGTCGGATGTGATGACGCTCCCGCCGTACAGCTCCATCGACCCGATGTCGCTGGTGCGGCTGGCGAGGTCGCCGCGGTCCACCAGGTGGGCGACGACGGGGAAGCCGCTCCAGTCCTCCTCGACGGGCGCAAGCGGCGGCATGTGAAGGGCCAGGTTGAAGGAGGAGACGCCGAGGCGGTCGCGGAAGCAGGCTAGGAGGTCGTAGAGCGTGTCCTTCAGCGGGCCGTCGACCTGGGGGGCCATGAGGAGCACCTCGTTCTCTTTGACCGGCGTGAGGCTGGCGAGGAGCCGTACGCCTCCTCTCTCGAAGCCGCAGCCCACGGCGGCGTGGGCCTGGTAGAGGTCGTCGAAGTAGCTGCCGCCGTGCTGGGCGCGATAGGAGAGGGCGAGACGGCGGAGGTGCTCCACCGCCGGGTAGTGCGTCCCCCGGCCGAGGAGGGCCTGGGCGTGGCCGTGGACGAGGGAGGCGCCCGCCCGCCAGAGGCAGTTCCACATGAAGAGGAAGTACCTGGCGGAGGGGTCGCTGTGATGGGCCGCCTCCGCCCAGCGGAAGGCGGTGTCGATGTAGTCGTGGAGCATCTCGCGGGTGAAGTGGAGGGGGTTGCGCTCCTTGAAGATGACGACGGCATGGAGGCCATCGAACTTGGCGATGTTGGCGGCGGTGACGCAGAAGCGGCCCTCGACGCGCCCGAAGGTGTCCTCGGGGGTGCCGGAGTAAGGCTCGGCGAGGGGGTCGTCCGCCGCCGGGCTGAACTCGTCATCCAGGCGGGCGGCCGCACTCGCGGCGTCGTTGCCGCCCCACTGCGGGCGTCGGGAGCGCAGGGGGTTGAAGAGGGAGCCGCGACCGGTCACCAGGTTGGTGACCCGTACTATCGTCTGGTCGAGGGTCGCCTCGACGCTGCCGAAGTAGCGCTCGATCCAGGGTCGCATGGAGTCGGGAGGGACGAGAGAGCCCTCGGCCACGTCGACGCGGAAGATGCGCTGGAAGAGGGCCTTTTGGGACGCGGGTAGGCGCTCCACGATGTGGGGCAGGTCTGCGATCCCCTGGTCTTTGGTTGAAGGCATGGCGCGAAAGGTCTGTCTGGTTGGCGTTCGCTAGCCCATCCTGATGGTCATTCACTAAGTGGCTTCACGCGGCCCTGGGGGAGTCCAGAGGGGGCTTGCCCCCTCTGGCGGGGGTTCCAGGGGGTGTCCCCCTGATTCCCCAGAACCACCCTGCGGGCGGGCGGGTGGGACGAAGGACGCCCATGTTGCGGCGACAACGCCGACGCTGCCCACGCGCACAGGCCGTCGCATCGGCAACCGATCAGCCACCGCGCAGAATGCCGGGCCAGGCAGGCAAGGGCATGGGAATTCGACCCCGTCTAGTGTCTGAAGTGCCGGATGCCGGTAAAGACCATCGCCATGCCGTGGGCGTCGGCGGCGGCGATCGCGTCTTTGTCGCGCAGGGAGCCGCCGGGCTGCATGACGGCGGTGATGCCGGCCGCGGCGGCCGCCTCGATGCCGTCGGGGAAGGGGAAGAAGGCGTCCGAGGCCATGACGGCGCCCCTGGCCTTCTCGCCGGCGGCGCGGGCGGCGAGCATGACGCTGTTGACGCGGTTGGGCTGACCGGCGCCCATGCCCATCAGCGCCTTGTCCTTGGCGAAGACGATGGCGTTGGACTTGATGTGCTTGACGATTCGCCAGGCGAAGCACATGTCGGCGGTCTCTTTGGCGGTGGGACCTCTCTTGGTGGCGACCTTTACGTCGACCTGGTCGTCGGCGATGTCGTCGCGGCTCTGGATGAGGAGTCCTCCCACGATGCGGCGGTAGTCCATCTCGCGGCCGGTGGCCGGGGGAGTGGCGCGGAGGATGCGCAGGTCCTTCTTCTTGCGCAGCAGGGCGAGGGCGTCGTCGTCGTAGTCGGGGGCGATGATGACTTCGTAGAAGACCTCCCTTGCCTCTTGGGCCACGGCGAGGGTGAGGCGGCGGTTGATGGCAAGGATGCCGCCGAAGGCGGAGACGGGGTCGCCGGCGAAGGCGCGCCGGTAGGCCTCGACGAGGTCGCGGTGGCTGGCGAGGCCGCAGGGGTTGGTGTGCTTGACGACGACCACCGTCGGTGAGCGGAAGTCGCAGGCGGCGTTCCAGGTGGCGTCGGCGTCCAGGATGTTGTTGTAGGACATCTCCTTGCCGTGGAGCTGGACGGCGGAGGCGATCCCTCCCGGCTTGGGGTTGAGGACGCTCTCCTCAGCGTAGAAGGCGGCCTTCTGGTGGGGGTTCTCGCCGTAGCGGGTGTCGAACAGCTTGTGGAGGCCGATGGTCAGGAACTGGGGGAGGGTGTCGTCGGGGCCGCGGAGGTACTGGGCGATGGCGGTGTCATAGAGGGCGACGTGCTGGAACGCCTTCTGGGCGAGACGGCGTCGCTCCTCCTGGGAGAGCTTCCCCTTCTTGAGGGCGGCGAGGACGGGCGCGTAGTCGGCGGGGTCGACGAGGACGATGACGTGGGGGAAGTTCTTGGCCGATGCGCGCAGCATGGTGGGCCCGCCGATGTCGATGTTCTCCAGGGCGTCCTCGATGGTGACCTTGGGCTTGGTCACGGTCTGGACGAAGGGGTAGAGGTTGACGGCGACGAGGTCGATGGGCGAGATGCCCTGTCGCTTCAGCTCCCGGCGGTGGGCGGGGAGGTCGCGGCGGGCGAGGATGCCGCCGTGGACGACGGGGTGAAGGGTCTTGACGCGGCCGTCGAGGATCTCGGGGAAGCCGGTAAGGTCGGAGATGGACTTGGCGGGGATACCGGCGGCGTCGAGGGCATGATGGGTGCCGCCGGTGCTGTAGATGTCGGTGCCGAGGTCGGCGAGGCCACGGGCGAAATCGATGAGTCCGGCTTTGTTGGAGACGCTAAGTATCGCTTTCATCGGAAGTTCTGAGATGCCCCCCTTCTCTGAGATTACAAGAAGATGACTCGGTCCTGGCCGGTCTGTGGCGCTACCTGGCCAACGATCATGACTTCAGGGAGGAGGGACTTGACGGCGTCGACGGCGGCGGGGGCGCAGACCAGCACCAGCCCCAGTCCCATGTTGAAGACGCGGTACATCTCCTCCTCGCTAACCTTACCCTGTTGCTGGATCAGGGTAAAGATGGGCGGCACCCGCCAGCTCCCTCCGTCGAAGCGGGCGGCGAGGCCATCGGGCAGCACGCGCGGGACGTTGCCCGGGAGGCCGCCGCCGGTGATGTGGGCGATCCCCTTGAGGTGCGGCAGCAGGGGCTTGACCTCGCGGTAGTAACAGCGATGGGGGACGAGCAACGCCTCGCCCAGGGTCAGCCCCTGCTCGGGGTAGGTGCGGTAGAGGGCGGCCCTCTCCGCGTCCGGGTCGCCGCCGCGCCCGACGTCGAAGATCCGGCGCACGAGGGAGTAGCCGTTGGTGTGGAGACCGTTGGAGGCGAGCCCCAGCAGGGTATCGCCCGCCTCGATGCGCGAGCCGTCGATGATCCGGTCGCGCTCGACGACGCCGACGATGAAGCCGGCGAGGTCGAAGACGCCGGGGGCGTAGACGTCGGGCATGTCCGCCGTCTCGCCGCCAGTGAGGGCGCAGCCGGCGTCGCGGCAGGCGGCGGCGAGACCGCTCACGGCCGCCAGCTTCTGCTCCTCCGTCAGGTCGCTGCCGGCGAGGTAGTCGAGGAAGAAGAGGGGCTCGGCGCCGCTGGTGAGGATGTCGTTGACACAGTGGTTTACGAGGTCGACGCCGACGCTGTCATAGCGGCTCATGGCGGCGGCGATGTTGAGCTTGGTGCCGACGCCGTCGGCGCTGGCGACGAGGACGGGGTCGCGGTAGCCGGCGAGTCGGAAGAGGGAGGCGAAGGGCCCGACGCCGGCAAGGACCTCCGGCCGGGCGGTGGAACGGGCCAGATCCTTGATGCTGGCGGCGAGCCGCTGGCCGGCGTCGATGTCGACGCCCGCGCGGGCATAGGCGGGTTGATCCTCGCTCGTTTCGTCCAAAGGAGAGGGCTTACTCCCGGAAAACTAGTCCCCGCGTCCCTTCGCTGGTTGGGCTAGCCGGAGGACGGTGTGGGTATGCTCTCCACCCACTCGAAGTCGTGGCGGTCGCGGGCGGCGAGCGGGGCCTCCAGGGCCAGCTTGTCCATCTGAAGCGGCACATCCAGCGGGTACTGGCCGGTGAAGCAGGCCAGACAGAACGTGTTCTGCGGCAGGCCGACCGATTCGACCAGCCCCTCCAGGCTGAGATAGCCCAGGCTGTCGGCGCCGATGTGCTCGCGGATCTCGGGCACCGTCTTCTGGGCGGCGATGAGCTCCCAGCGGGCGGCCATGTCCACGCCGAAGAAGCAGGGGTGGGTGATCGGCGGCGCCGTGATCCGCATGTGGATCTCCCGCGCGCCCGCCCGCCGCAGCATCTTCACGACGCGGGGCGTGGTCGTCCCCCGCACGATGCTGTCGTCGACGACGACGACGCGGCGCCCGTTCAGCAACTCCGGCAGGGGGTTGAACTTCAGTTGAACGCCGACGTCGCGGATCCGCTGGTCGGGCATGATGAAGGTGCGGCCGACGTAGCGGTTCTTGACCAGCCCCTCGATGAAGGGGATGCCCGACTCCTGGGAGTAGCCGATGGCGGCGGCGATGGCGGAGTCCGGCACGCCCATGACAACGTCGGCGTCGACCGGGTACTCGCGGGCGAGGCGGGCGCCCATCGCCATGCGCACCGGGTAGAGGAGCTTGTCCCGTATGGTGCTGTCGGGCCGGGCGAAGTAGATATACTCGAAGACGCAGAAGGCGCTCTGCCTCTCGTCAAGCGGGGAGGAGCTGCGGACGCCGTCGGCGTCGATCTGGATGACCTCGCCGGGGGCGACCTCGCGGAGGAAGGTGGCGCCCAGGTGGTCGAAGGCGCAGCTCTCGGAGGCGACGACCCAGCCGCCGTTGAAGCGGCCGAGACAGAGGGGACGCACGCCGAGGGGGTCGCGCGCCGCCAGCAGCCCGTCCGGCGTGAGGACGACGACGCAGTAGGCGCCCTGAACGCGGCGCATCATGTGGGCGAAGCGATCCTCCCAGTTGCGGCCGGGGGCATGGGCGAGGATGCGGGCCATCACCTCGGAGTCGGTGGTGGTGCTGAACTCGTGGCCCTCCTCCTCGAGATCGGCGCGCAGGAGGTCGGCGTTGACGAGGTTGCCGTTGTGGGCGAGGGCGATCTGGCCGTTGGGGCCCTGGACACGGAAGGGCTGGGCGTTCTTGATCCGGCTGGAGCCGGTGGTGGAGTAGCGGTTGTGCCCTATGGCGACGTTGCCGGGGAGATGGCGCAGGTCTTCCTCGTCGAAGACCTGGGAGACGAGGCCCATGCCGAGATGTATGTGAAGGCCGTGGCCGTCGGCTGTTGCTATACCTGCGCTCTCCTGCCCCCTGTGCTGGAGCGCATAGAGTCCGAAGAAGGCGACCCTGGCGACGTCCTCACCGGGAGCGTAGACTCCGAAGACGCCGCAGGACTCTCGGGGACCGGCCAGCACACACACCTCCTGCCCTAAAGCAGTCACATCCCCGTCGAACGAGCCACAAGGAATGATAGTCCCGCCGGTCGAGGCGTGCAAGGCGGGCGGCCGGTGGATTATCGCTCCCTACAGTTCAATCCTATCATCGACCGGTGCGGGGGTCAATTTGAGGGGCGGGCGGCAGGCGGTCAGGCTGAGTCCCGACCGTTCGAGGGGCTAGACGGGCGGGTCGTGCGGCTCGGACATACCGTTGGGCGAGAGGGTGCAGTGGAGGGCGTTGGGGTCGCACTCGTCGGTCTCCAGCTGGATCGTGCTGTGCCCGATGTCAAAGCGGTCGGAGAGCAGCCCGTTCACCCTCTCCAGCAGGAGGCAGCCCTGGCTTATGCTCTGGTTCTCGACGAGGAGATGGCAGCTAAGGGCGTGGATGTTGGGGGTGATCGACCAGACATGGAGGTCGTGGATCCCCATCACGCCGGGGAGGCCGTTCATCTCCCGCACCAGCTCGTCCATATCGATGTGGGCGGGCGAGGCCTCGAGGAAGATGTGGATCGCCTCGCGGAGGATGAGGACGGCCCCGATGAGGATGATGACGCCGATGAGCACGCTCACCGCCGCGTCCATCCAGACCCAGCCGGCGACGACGATCGCCGCCGCCGCGACCAGGACGCCCAGGGATCCCAGGAGGTCGCCGAGGACGTGGAGGAAGGCGCTGCGGACGTTGAGGCTGTGGCGGCTCTCCTGGTGGAGCACCCAGGCGACGACGAGGTTGACGAGGCCGCCGACGAGCGCCATCGCCAGGAGGAGGCTTCCCCTCACCTCCGGCGTCTCCTGCAAACGGCGCGCCGCCGCGTTGAAGATGATGAAGGCGACGACGATGACGGCGACGGCGTTGATGGCGGCGACGAGGATGCCCAGGCGGTGGTAGCCGTAGGTCATCCGGCCGCTGGCGGCGCGGGCGGACTGGCGGACGGCGACCCAGCTCAGGCCGAGGGCGAAGAGGTCCATCAGGACGTGGCCGGCGTCGGCGAGGAGGGCCAGGCTGTTGGCGAGGAAGCCGGTGACGACCTCGGCCACCAGTATAAAGGCGGTGAGGAAGAGGGCGATCTGGAGCTTCTTCGCCGCGGGAGGGACGATAAGGATGTGCTCCGGGTGCATGACGGCGCCGCGCACGCTAGCCTGCCCGTCTCTTCGCGCCCACGCGGCGGTGGAGAAAGCGCAGACGGAGCAGGTCCCAGAAAACGCGGAGGGCCGTCCGCGGGTTCACTCTAACGGTTGAACCTCCCACATGCTCCCAGCGAACCGGTATCTGGGCTACCCTCATTCCATAGCGCCGGGCGAGGTAGAGGATCTCGGCGTCGAACGCCCAGCCGGAGAGGCGCTGGGCGGCAAAGATGCGCCGGGCCGCCTCCCGTCGAAAGCCCTTCAGCGGGCACTGGGTATCCTCGATGTCGGGGAGGAGGAGGCGCTTGCGGAAGAAGGTGAAGAGTCGCCCCAGCCAGCGCCGCATCCGCGGTTGGGAGCTGCGCATGTCGTAGCCGCCGGGCTGGACGCGCGTGCCTATCGCCACGTCGTATCCCTCGTCGGCGACGGCGGCGACGAGCCTCTCGCAGTCCTCCAGGGGGCTGGCGAGGTCGACATCGGTGAAGACGATGTACTCCCCGTCGGCGGCCAGGCACCCGGTCTTCACGGCGGCGCCCTTGCCGAGGTTGTGATGGTGGGAGAGGAGCCTTAGCCGTACGCGCTCGGGCATGGAGGCGGCCCATCTCTCCGCCGCCTCGCCGGTGGCGTCGGTGCTGCCGTCATCGACGACGATGACCTCGCAGGCGTAGCCGCGCCCGCTCAGGTAGTCGGCCAGCTTGCGCAGCGAGGCGCCGAGGCGCCGCTCCTCGTTGAAGGCGGGGAGCACCAGGGAGAGGTAAGGACGGTCGGCAACGTCGGGCTCGGCGTCGGCCACGATCTACACTCGCTGAGCTAGGCCCGCTCCGGGCGGCCATGGATGACGCGTACTTCACGTTTCATTATAGGAACTGGCTCAGGGCGGGTCTACACGGCCCCATTGATGGTCGGAGGCTCTACAGGGAGGCTGAAGGGCGGGGGTACGGGAGGGGAAGGGAGCACAGGCCATTGACTTGCCCCGCCGGCGGCTCTATAATTTGCGCCGCCTCACTTGTGGGACAACGCAGGATATTCCCTTATCAGGCGCGCTTGAGCCCGGAGCGCGTGAGGGTTCAAGCATCCGTCCTTTCATGCTAGGCGAAGGAAAGAGGTGGTTAGTTGCGTGACTACGAGTTGGTGGTCGTCATCGACCCCGAAATAGACGAGGAAAAGCTCTCAGCGACCCTTGACCGAATCAGCCAGTTTGTTACCACTCGCGGCGGGGAGGTCATCGACGTTGATCGCTGGGGCAAGAGGAAGCTGGCCTATCCCATCAAGAGGCGCTCCGAGGGCGACTACGTGATCACCCACTTCCGGCTGGAGCCCTCCCAGACGGCAGAGCTGGAGGCCAGTCTCCGGCTGTCGGAAGAGGTGCTGCGTCACCTGCTGGTGAGGTCCGAGGACTAGGGTAGCCCTTCGGCAGCTCGCAGACAGGTTCCCCTTGGCCGATCTCAGGACTGAGGTACGTTGGCGAAAGGAGTCGGAGAGATGGCGGGGCTCAACAAGGTCATGATCATCGGCAACGTCGGCACGGAGCCAGAGATGCGCTACACAGCCAACGGTAATCCGGTTACCACATTCCGCATCGCCACCAGCAGGAACTACACCACGCCCGAAGGGGAGCGGAAAGAAGAGACCGAGTGGTTCAGCGTGGTCACCTGGAGCCGTCTGGCCGAGAACTGCAGCCAGTTCCTCCAGAAAGGGCGGCGCGCCTATGTCGAGGGGCGTCTGCGCACCCGCTCTTGGGAAGGCCCCGACGGCCAGAGGCGGTTCCGCACCGAGGTGATAGCCAACAGTGTCCTTTTCCTCGACCGCGCCCAGGCGGCTCCCCTTCCGGAGGATGAGCCGGTCCAGGACTCGATTGAGCCTGAAGACCTGCCCCTTGAGTGATCGGGCGCGACGGCGACTTCCTTCAACTATAACCCGAGTCGGGGTATAATAGGCCAAAACGCACTCGCTTGTAAGGGAACACGATTGAGAGAGGTGGGCAAGCAACTAAGGTGAACGAACAGGAACCGGAAACAATAGAGACGGATGCCGAGGAGGCCGAGCCCGCGCCGCCACAAGCGGAGGAGGCAGCCGCGCCGGTCCAGGCGGAGGAGGCTGCGCCGGAGCAGCGAGCGGCGGCGCCGGCCCGAGTGGAGAGGAGAAGGCCGCGCTACATCTCGCGGCGCAAGGTCTGCTTCTTCTGCGCGGAGAAAGTGAACGACATAAGCTATAAGAACGTCGACACCCTGCGACGCTATCTCTCAGACAGAGGGAAGATCGAGCCGCGACGGAAGACGGGTACCTGCGCCAAGCACCAGCGCCGGCTCACTCTGGCCCTCAAGCACGCCAGGCATCTGGCCTTGCTGCCTTATACCGCCGACCACGTCCGCGTAACGGGATCTTTCCCTTCGCGCAGTTGACCGCTGTCTTTCCGGCAGGGAAAAGCGGGTCGCCTTCCCTGCCCTCTCATATTCTTTCGACGCAGAGGTGAGTTCTCCAGAAGATGGGTATTCTCGGCCGCGGCCCTACCCTTCCCGAAAGGCCCTCCCGCAGCGACAGGCGCCAACGAAAGGCCCGCCCCCGCTCCGGCTCCCCCGTGCGACGGGATAACGAGCGGCGCGCCCGGACGATGCTGCTGATCGTCATGGCCCTGGTCGCCGCCGTCGTCGTAGGCGTCGGCGCCTTCGGCTACTATCAGACCACCATCAAGGCGGAGAAGGAATCGGTCCTCCGCGTCGGCGATAGGGCCTTCGACATGGGGTACATGGAGCGGCGGCTCCGCTACGAAATCCACAACGCGTTCGTGGGCGACGCGGTGGTCGACGATGCCCGGTCGGCCGCGCTGACAGTTCTGCTGGACGTGAGGGACGAGGAGTTGGACCGGCTGGGGGCCCCGGAGCTCGGAATCTCGGTTAGCGAGGAGGAGATAGACGCTGATATCCGTCTGCAGCTCCGCGTCCCGGAGAGCACGGACACGGGCGTCTTCGCCGATGCCTATCGCAACGAGGTGCGAGAGAGCGGCCTTCACCCCGGCGAGTACCGGGAGGTCGTGGCGGCAAGACTCCGGGAGGAGAAGCTGAGGCAGCGCTTTCGGGACCAGATCCCCGCCACCGCGGAGCAGGTACACCTGAGGGATATTCTGGTAAGCGAAAACGACAAGCAGGCGGTGCTGGACCGGCTGGCGGCGGGCGAAGACTTCGCCGCCCTGGCGATGGAAGTCTCCCTCGACAGCAACAGTGCGCTGGGCGGGGATCTGGATTGGCAACCGCGGGGCGCTTTGCCGCTGGCGACCGAGAGCGCCGTCTTCTCCCTGGAGGTCGGCCAGGTGAGCGAGCCCGTAGCCCTGAGCGGGGGCTACTACTACTTGTACCAGGTGCTGGAGAAGGCCGCCGACAGGGAGGTCACTACTGACCAGCGACAGCAGATGGAGGAGCGGCTGTACAGCGACTGGCGCGCGGGTGTCGCCCAGCAGTTCCCGGTCGTGTACGCGGATGGGGACATAAACACGGTGCTGTTTGAGGAGCAGATTGGCCATCTCATGGAGGTGGCGGTGAGCGAAGGGGTAGGTGCTGGCGGTGGGTAGCAGTAGACGTCAGGTGAAGATAGGGCTCATGGGGCTGGGCGTCGTCGGCGGCGGTGTGGCCCGCGTCCTCACCGCGAAGGCCGGCGTCTTCTCCCAGCAGATAGGGTGTCCCGTCTTCCTCGGCCGTGTGCTGGAGAAAGACCCTGCCAAAGCACCGGCACTCTCCCTCGACCCGGCCCTCGTCACCGCCGACGCGGAGTCGTTCCTCGCCGAGCCCGACGTGGATATCGTCATCGAGCTGCTGGGCGGGGAGGACCCCGCCTACGATTACACGAAGCGGTCGCTTCAGGCCGGCCGCTACGTCGTCACCGCCAACAAGGAGGTGATGGCCAAGCACGGCCCCGAGCTGCTGGCGCTGGCCGGGAAGAAGGGCGTCGACATCCTGTACGAGGCCAGCGTCGGCGGCGGCATACCGATCATCGCCCCCCTGAAGCGCGATTTCCTTGCCAACGACATCACGGCGATATCCGCCATCATCAACGGCACCACCAACTACATCCTCACCCGCATGAGCCGCGAGGGGCAGGACTTCGCCGAGGCCCTCCGTCAGGCCCAGTCCCTCGGCTATGCCGAAGCCGACCCGACGAACGACGTCGAAGGGATCGACGCGACCTATAAGCTGGCGATACTGGCCAGCCTTGCCTTCCACACCGAGGTCACGCCGGATGACGTCTACCGGGAGGGCATAACCGGCCTCACCCCCAGGGACTTCCGCTACGCCCGGGAGATGGGCTACGCCATAAAGCTGCTCGCTGTGGGCAGGAGAGAGGACAAGAAGATCCAGGTTCGGGTTCACCCCGTTCTCCTCGCCGAGGGGGAGCCCCTGGCGAAGGTGGACGGCGTCCTCAACGCGGTGCAGGTGGAGGGCGACCTCGTGGGGCGGGCGATGTTCCAGGGGCCGGGGGCCGGCTCTCTGCCGACATCCGGCGCCGTCGTCGCCGACGTGCTCAACGCGGCCCATTCCCTCGTCCACGGTGGCTGCGAGCCGATCCGCTGGCCGCGCCGGGGAGGGCTATCGGTGAAGCCGATGGCGGAGCTCCGCACCCGCTACTACATGAGAGTGACGGTTGCCGACCGCCCGGGCGTCCTCGCCCAGATCGCGAACGTCCTCGGCAGACACCAGATAAGCATCGCCACCGTCATCCAGAAAGAGGCCGACGAAAAGGCCCAGACGGCGGAGCTCGTGATAACCACCCACCAGGCGCAGGAGAAGGCCGTCCAGATCGCCTTGAAGAAGACCGCCGCCCTGGAGGTGGTCTCCGAGATCGGCGGTTTCATACGGGTGGAAGGGTAGGGGCACGTTGCCATGCCCAGCGAAAAAAAAGAAACCGCAGCGGCCGGCAACGCCGTTCAGTGGCTACAGGAAGAGGCTCACCGCACCGGCACGCAGGTGGGCAAGCT
>DAOUEO010000017.1:0-3715 GCA_034430455.1 Dehalococcoidia bacterium
GGGAATGTAGCGGAGGGCTTGTGGTCATCAACGTAATAGCTTTGAGCAGCCCTGGGGGAGTTCAGAGAGACTGTCCGCCTTTGGCGGAGGGCCTGCCCCCTCTGATGGGGGTCTGGGGGACACCCCCAGATTCTCCAAAGCACCCCTAGGGCGGGCGGGTGGGAAGAAGAACGCCTATGTTGCGGCGACCACGCCGACGCTACCCATCGCGCACAACGTGTCCCGACGACATGCTCCGACGGAGCGCAGACCGAGAAGCGCGGCATCGGTCGGACATCCCTGCCTGACGAGCCATCGGAACGAGTACAGACTGTTGTAAATTTTCCCTCAGTCCGCTAAACTTACGGCTCGAAAGGACTCGAGCAGGAGGCTGCGAACAGAAGGGAGCAGGGCCATGGCCGAGGAGAAGGTAGGCATAGTGAGCGACTACTTCGCTCATGTCAGCGTGGCAGGCATAGAATTGAGCGGTGTCCTGCGTGTTGGGGACAGGATCCACATCAAGGGACACACTACCGACCTCGAGCAGGTGGTGGAATCGATGCAGATCGAGCACAACCAGGTGGAGGAGGCGAAGACCGGCGACGCCGTCGGAATAAGGTTGAATGACCGCTGCCGCCACGGCGACGAGGTCTTCAAGGTCACCTAGCCGGCGGCTACTCTTCCTCTTCTTCGTCCAGGCGGACGGCGTTCTCGATCTCTTCCGAGGTCAGCCCTTCCAGGGCCTCGTCAGGGGATTCCCCCCGACGCAGCCGCCGCGTGATCGCCATCCCCGCCAGGAGCACTACGCCGGTAGAGACGACGGCCGCTGGCCCCGTGAACCGGCGGTAGCGCTGGCGCAGGTCGGGAAATCTGTCCAGAGCCCTGTGGGCCAGCTTCAAGGCATCCTGTGTCCAGCCGTCCGGCTGATCCCCTACCACTGGCTCCCAAGCCTCGTCCTCTTCCGGCTCCCCCTCGGCGACAGGTTCCTCATCCGTCACGTTCCTACTCCTCTTCAGCGCCCTCAGGGCGGCTCCCCGTCGTGGGGAGAGACCGTTCTCCCCCCGTGGCGTCGATCCTCTTCATCAGATTGGCCATCTCGATGGCAGCGACGACGGCATCAAATCCCTTGTTGCCCGACTTGCCTCCCGCCCGGTCCAGTGCCTGCTCCAGGGTGTCGGCGGTGATCACGCCGAAGATGATCGGCACCCCGGTGTCCAGCGTCACCCGCGCTATGCCGCTTGCCGACTGCGCCGCCACGTACTCAAAGTGAGGCGTCTCGCCGCGGATGACGGCCCCCAGGCAGACCACCGCCTCGTAGCGACCGCTCTCCGCCAGACGGTGCGCCGCCAGCGGCAGCTCAAACGAGCCCGGCACGTGGGCGAAGTCCACCCGGCCTGGGTTGACCCCGTGACCCGTCAACGCCTCGCGGGCACCCGCCAGGAGGCGGTCGGTCACCATCCTGTTGAAGCGGGAGACGACAACCGCGAGAGACAAATCCCGACCGTCGGCGTCTCCCCGGAAGTCTCTCGACAAAGAACCCCCCGGCCTAGTACTGCCCATCGCCTTCCATCTTCAGAAGGTGGCCGAGCTTCTTCCGCTTCGTCTCCAGATAGCGCAGGTTGTAAGAGTTGGGCTTGATGATAATCGGTATGCGCTCCACCACCGTCAGCCCGTATCCTTCCAGGCCCGCCCGCTTCCCCGGATTGTTGGTGAGAAGGCGCATCTCGCGGATGCCCAGGTCGGCGAGTATCTGCATGCCGATCCCGTAGTCGCGGCGGTCGGCGGGGAAGCCCAGCGCATGGTTCGCCTCCACCGTGTCCATCCCCTTGTCCTGAAGGGCGTAGGCGCGCATCTTGTTGTGCAGGCCGATCCCTCTTCCCTCCTGCCGCATGTACAGCAGGACGCCGCGGCCCTCCTCGCTGATGCGCTGCAGCGCCTGCTCGATCTGCTCGCCGCAATCGCAGCGCAGGCTCCCGAAGACATCGCCGGTGACGCACTGACTGTGCACCCGCACCAGGACCGGCTCCGGCGTCTCGATGTCGCCCAGGACGAGGGCCAGATGCTCGTCGGGGTCGATCAGGCTCTTGTAGGCGATGACGCGAAACTCTCCGAAGCGCGTCGGCAGGACCGTCTCCGTCACCCGCTGCACCAGCCGGTCCTTACGCATGCGATAGCTGATGAGTTGGTTGACGCTGATGATCTTCAGCCCGTGCCGCGAGGCGAAACGCTTGAGCTGGGGGAGACGGGCCATGCTCCCGTCTGCCTTCATGACCTCGCAGAGGACAGCCGCCGGGTGGACCCCCGCCAGCTTGCAGAGGTCGATCGACGCCTCCGTCTGTCCCGCCCGGACGAGCACCCCGCCCGTTCGCGCCCGCAGCGGGAACATGTGCCCCGGCATCACCACGTCGTCGGGCCTGGTCTCGGGATCGACGAGCACCTGAATGGTGCGGGCGCGGTCGGCGGTGGAGATGCCGGTGGTGACTCCTTCACGGGCCTCCACCGACACCGTGAAGCCGGTGCCGAAGCGGGAGTCGTTGCGCCCCACCATCATCGGTATCCGCAGGTCGTCCAGCCGCTCGCCCGTCATGGCCACGCAGATCAGGCCGCGGCCGTGGCTGGCCATGAAATTGATGGCGTCGGCGTCGACGAACTGGGCCGGCAGCGTCAGGTCGCCCTCGTTCTCTCGGTTCTGATCGTCGATGATAATAACGAAGCGGCCGCGCTGATACTCCTGGATCGCCTCCTCCACCGAGGCCAGCTCACGGCGTCCGCCCTCTCTTCTTTCCACGTCCTGTCCTCACTCCCTCCGCCGCATGCCACCGGCGGAAGCGACTGATCCTAGCCGCGCGCCGCCAGCAACTGCTCCACGTAGCGCGCGATAATGTCCGTCTCCAAGTTTACCGCATCTCCCACTTCTCGGCGAGTCAGGTTCGTGTTCTCCTGCGTATAGGTTACCAGGGAGACCATGAACGAGCCTTCGTCGCGCTCGACCACCGTCAGGCTGACCCCGTCGACGGCGATCGGCCCCTTCACGACGACATAGCGCATCAGCTCCGCCGGCGCCGAGTAGCGGGCCAGCACGGCGTCCACCTCCGGTGTGAACGATATGACCTTCCCCGTCCCCTCGACCACGCCCCGCACCAGGTGACCGCTGATCCGCGCCATCGGCGTCAGCGAGCGCTCCAGATTCACCTGGTCGCCCGCCGCCAGCAGGCCCAGGTTGCTCCGGCGGTAAGTCTCCGGCATGACGTTGAAGGTGAAGTCCGTCTTGTCCAGGGTGGCGACCGTCAGGTCGACCCCGTTGATGGCGATGCTGTCGCCCGGGCTGGTGCCCTCCGCCGTCCCCCGCCCCTCGATCACCAGCCGGCCCGCGTCCGCCTCTCTGACCGTCCCGACCTCCTCGATAATCCCTGTGAACATGATTACTCCCCACTCTCTCGACTCACGTCCCTTTCGCCCACGTAGCCGGTTACCAGCACGTCGCTGCCCAGACGCTCCACCGTGACCTCCTGCAGCCGTATCGCCTCGTCCATGCGGGCGACGCCGCGGCCGGCCACCGCGGCGGGCGCGCGCTTGGCGCCGATGATCATGGGGGCCACGATCGCCTGCACCTTGTCGACGAGGCCGCGGTCGAAGAACGACCCCAACAGTTCGCCGCCGCCCTCCACGAGCAGGCTGAGCGCCGGCCGCCGTCCCAGGTCGCGCAGAAGCTCCAATACGTCCGCTCTCCCCCGGT
>DAOUEO010000018.1:0-6307 GCA_034430455.1 Dehalococcoidia bacterium
GCCGTCGCGGCATGGGAGGAAGGTCTACCGTCCGGGGCCCGGGCGTGTTGAGAGCCGTTGCCCAAGAGGTCGGCGACCAGCGCCGGCTTGCCGCCGTTGCCCAGGACGAGGTCGGCGCCGATGCGGCGCAGCAGGGCGGCCTCGCTCTCGGCGTAGCAGCCGGTGACGGCTATGCGCGCCTGAGGGGAAAGGCGGCGGGCGAGACGCACGAGATGACGCGACTTGCGGGCCGCGATGTGGGTTACGGTGCAGGTGTTGATGACAAAGGCATCGACGGCGGCGGGAGCGTCCGTGACCCGGCAACCGGCGGCCGTCAGGTCGCGGGCAATCGTCTCCGATTCCGCCTGGTTCAGCTTGCAGCCGAGGGTCAGGAGGGCAACGCGACGAATGGGGCCGGGTGATCGGAGTTCACTCACTGCGCCTACCGGACGCCGCTTGGTGCGGTCGTCGCATCGATCATACCCTATCGAAGGGGTATGTCAACGCGGCCCCGTCCAATGGGGCGCAGCGTTGCCGCCTCAGGACCCGGTTGCCACGCGCGGCGGGCTACCCGCAGTGGGTGAACCCGCAGATGGGGCAGCAAACGCAGCCCTCGCCGTGGACGAGGGGCCCTCCGCAGTCGGGGCAGCGGTGGTTGGGATGTGCCATCGCTCTTTGTCTCCTTTCTGATAGTATATCTGTTCGCTTACTGCTGATGGTAACAGCACGGATGTTCTTTGTCAAGGGGTGGGGCAGGGATTCTTGCTGATAGAGGGCGCGAAGGCTATCATTGCCAGGCCGAATACGGGAGGCCCATTCAACAGATGCGAGTCCTCGTGAGCCCGCAGGAGTTCAAGGGCAGCCTCACGGCCAATGAGGCCGCGGAGGCGATCGCCGAAGGCCTGCGCCGCGCCCTTCCCGATGCCGAGATAGACGTCGTGCCCATGGCCGACGGCGGCCCCGGCATCGTGCAGGCGATCCTGTCGGCGAGGGCCGGGCACGAGGAGACGTGTCAGGCGCAGGACCCGCTGGGGCGTCCGGTCAGCGCGGTCTGGGGTCTCCTGGAGGAAGGGCCGACGGCGGTCATAGAGATGGCCGCCGCCTCGGGCCTGGTGCTCCTGACGAGCGGGGAGCGCGACCCCCGCCGGGCGAGCACCTACGGGACGGGAGAGATCATCGGCGCGGCGCTCGACGCCGGCTGCCGGCGGCTCATCATCGGAGTAGGAGGCAGCGCCACCAACGACGGCGGCGCCGGCACGGCGCAGGCGCTGGGGGCGCGACTTCTGGACGAGAGGGGAAGGGATCTACCCCCGGGGGGCGCCGCGCTGCGTCAGCTCGACCGGATAGACGTCTCGGGCCTGGACCCGCGCATAGCCGATAGCCACGTCGTGGTCGCCTCCGATGTCACTAATCCCCTCTGCGGGCCCCTGGGCGCCTCTATGGTCTACGGGCCCCAGAAGGGGGCGACGCCGGAGATGATCGAGGAGCTGGACGCCGCCCTCGCCCACTACGCGCAGGTGGTCCGGGGGGATCTGGGGGTCGATATCATCTCGCTTCCCGGCGCGGGCGCGGCCGGGGGCATAGCAGGAGGGCTCGTCGCCTTTTTGAATGCCGAGATCTGCTCCGGCGCCGAGCTGGTGGCGCAGACGGTCGGCCTGCGGGAGCGGCTGCAGAGGGCGGAGATCGTGTTCACGGGAGAGGGGCGTCTCGATGCCCAGACCCCCTTCGGCAAGACGATCGCCGTAGTGGCCCGCCTGGCGAAAGAGCAGGGCCGACCGGTGGTCGCCCTGGCAGGGAGCATCGATGAAGGCTATGCGACGCTGCGAGAGGAGGGCATCGACGCGGCGCTGGCGATCACGCCCGGCCCTCTGTCGCTGGCGGAGGCGCAGGCGGACGCGGCGCGGCTGCTGGCGGATGCCGCCGAGCAAGCCGCGCGCCTGCTCGTCATCGGCCGGTCTCTTGCCCGTTGATCAGGGTTCGGGGCCCGCGGGGCCCGCGTCTTCGGCGACCGCCTTCTCTTCCTCGCCGCGGGGGTAGTTCAGCAGCACCAGGATGAGAAAGGCGACCGCCACGGCCAGCGGCACGACCATGCTCCCCAGGCCGAAGTCGTCGGCCGCCAGGTGAAAGACGGCCGTACAGATGGCCACCAGTTGCTCGATGACGGCCAGCCAGAGGACAGCGCGATGACGGAGGGGGTCCCGTAAGGCATACAGGTAGACCACGGCCGGGACGATGAGGGCGCCGCTGAGCGCTCGGGCGGCCAGGAAACCCTCGAGCTCCCCATTTATCCGGAAAGCGAAGCTATCGGTGTACAACTGAACGATGGCTCCCAGCAGGTCCCATACGGCCATCAACAGCAGGATGAGCCGCAACCGCTTGCCGAGGGCTAGCCTTTGCTCGTGCTCCAACTTCTCTTCCCTCCCTCTAAGAAAGAAGACCGGCCTGGTTGGAGGCTATTCTATCACGGCGCGCAAGCGAGGAGGCCAGCGCCCTGAGGGCCGGAATGTGTAATGTCGATGAGCGGCGCCGGAGACAACCCACGCCCTCAGCCGATGCCCAGATCCTCCACCGACTGCTCCGACATCCCGAAGAAGTGCGCTATCTCGTGGAGCACGGTCTTCCGCACCTCTTCCATGAGCTCGGACTCGCCAGGGAAGTCTTCCTCCAGCGGCTCCTGGAAGATGGTGATCTTGTCGGGCGGCACCAGGCCGTAGCTGCCGTTCCGCTCAACCAGCGGCACGCCGTCATAGAGCCCGTAGAGCCGGTCGCCCCGGCGGGCGTCGGCGTATCGGCGGTCCGCGGGGCTGGGACGGCGCTTGATGACGATGTCAACGTTGGTCAGATGCTCCTGGAAGGGGGCAGGGATCTCGGACAGGGCCCGGAACACGAGGCGAGCAAAGCGTCGAGATGTCACCGGTCATTCCCTCAGCGAACCGAGTACCGTTGAGTGTGAGTCCAAGGGGATTCCAGAAGAGGCTGGGGAAGCGGAGTCTTACGACCGCCGCGGCTGACCCTGGCTGTAGCACTCCCACAGCGCCTGGTAGCCCTTGCCCACGATGGCGCTCCTGACCTCCTCTTTTTCCTGCAGCAGGAGTTCATGCAGCACCTCTTCACACTGCTGGGCGGCGCCGGGATGACCGGAGTCGATGACCCGCTTGGCGACCGATTGCCACACGCCAGAGGTGACCAGGCTCTGGATGTGCTTGGGCCACCATATGGTGCTGATCTTTTCCGGGAGACGGAAGCGAGGACGGAGCTGCTTGAGATTGCGGAAGCGTTCCTCAGGGGACTTGACGGCCGGCACCAGCTTGAGGAGCGGGCCGTCGACGGCGCTGCTGCGACTGTCGATGAGGAGACGCTGAGCGATCACCACGAACTGGAAGGTGACGACTTCTGCCGTCTCGACCGTTCGCAGGATCTCATCGAGGCTCAGCTCGTAGTCGTTGTCCATGGCTCCTCAGAAGACACCCGCGCAAATGTTTGGCGTCCTTTTGGCGAGCCCCGCAACGGGGCAGGTCGCCGCACCCTTAGTATTGATTCTATCATCTGCGCACCCCTGGCTCAAGGCAGGCCCCCCGCGGAGGGCAGCGCCGAAGGTTGACACCAGAGCCGGCATTCGCTAAAGATGACGAGAGGCGTAGGGACGGGTGCACCGTCTCGGCCTTTCGGGGGGAACGAGGGTATCCGAGTGAGCGGGAGATCGATCGGGGTGGTGAGGGTGGTCGCTTGGGCCGTACCCTTCCTCATCGCATTCCTCCTCGCGGGCTGCGACGGAGACGGGAACCAGAACCAGAACCAAGGAGCCGTCGCCACCCCTTCGCCGGCGCCGCGAGACGTGCAGGAAGGCTCACCACGGTCGTTTGAGCTGGGCCTCGCCTCTTTCCCGACCGAACCCACCGAAGCGAGCTACAAGAAGGCCTTCACCCTTGCCGGCCAGGCCGGCGAGTTGATCCTGATCCAGCGGGCGCCGCCCTGGCAGGAGTTCGTGGGTGGCGGGACGCTCTCCAAGAACACGCAGGAGACGACGCAGGAGGAGAAGCGTCTGGCGGAGGAGAACAGGCTGGGGATCTTCTTCGGGGTGGACCCGACCGACCCCGCCGACCGGGGCCGCCTGCAGGGGTTGCCGGAGGATCTGGCAGGCAAAAGCTTCGCCGATGAGGAGGTGCGCGAAGCCTTCATCGCCTACGTCAAGTATGTCGCGCTCAACTACGAACCGCAGCTCCTGGCGCTGGGCATCGAGATAAACATGTACTATGAGCAGCAGCCTGATGAATTCGACAACTTCGTGAGCCTCTACTTGGAGGCCTACGACGCTGTGAAGGAGATCTCACCCGACACCCTCGTCTTCCCCACCTTCCAGCTCGAAGCCATGGAGAACCTCCTCTCTCCGGACAGTGAATCTGTGCCGGAATGGTCTCTGCTCCAGAAGTTCGAGTCCAAGCTGGACCTCGTCGCCGTGAGCACCTACCCCAGCTTCGTATTCGACAGCCCCGACAGCATCCCCAGCGACTACTTCAGCCAGATCAAGAGGCATACCTCAAAGCCCATAGCCATCGCCAGCGCCGGCTACTCCTCCGGCCCGGGGCGCAACGGGGTAAACGAGGGCACGGAGACGGAGCAAGCGGCATTCGTCGGCCGCCTGCTGCTGGAGGCGGAGAGCCTGGAGATGCCGTTCGCGATCTGGCTGACGGGGTGCGACCCGTGCGTCCCCGCCGACCCACCTTTCGACCTCTATTGCTACACGGGCCTCCGCCGCTCCGACGGCAGCGCCAAGCCGGCGTGGGAGGCTTGGGCGCAACAGGCAGCCCGCCCGCTAGAGGTGAAGAGCCCCGACGAATAGCACGGTCTAGTTGTAGACGAGGGCCCTCTCCAGCAGCGCCCGCGCGACGATGACGCGGTGGATCTGGCTTGTCCCCTCCACGATCATGAGCTGCCGCGCATCGCGGTAGTGGCGCTCGAGGGGATGGTCGCGCATGTACCCCTGTGCGCCCAGCACCTGCAAGGCGTCGGAGGAGACCTTCACCGCCATCTCCGTCGCGAAGGCCTTGGCTATCGACAGCATGTGAGCGTCTTCGCGCCGGAACCGCCCCTGGTCGACCAGCCAAGCCGCCTGATAGGTCAGCAGCCGCGCCGCCTCCACCTGGATCGCCATGTCGGCGAACAGGAACTGAATGGCCTGGAGATCGGCGATCGGCCCTCCGAAGGCCTCCCTCTGGCGGGCGAAGTCGAGGGCATAGGAGAGGGCGCCCTCCGCCAGGCCGACGCCGCGGGCCGCTACGATGGGCCGGATGCTGTTCAGGGTGTGCATCACGGTGGGGAAGCCCTGGTTCTCCTTTCCACCCAGGAGGTTCGCCGCCGGCAGCCGGCAGTCCTGGAACGCCAGCAGGGCGGTAGCGACGCCCCGGACACCCATCTTCTGGTCCAGCCGGGCGACGGAGAAGCCGGGGGCGTCGGCAGGGACGATGAACCCCGAAACACCGCGGGAACCCGCCGCCGGGTCGGTCTTGGCGAAGATGGAGACGTAGTCGGCTACGGCGCCGCCGGAGATGTACGCCTTCTCGCCGTTCACCACGTACTCGTCGCCGTCCCGGACGGCGCGGGCCTGGATGTTGGCGGCGTCGGAGCCGGCGTTGGGCTCGGTGAGTCCGAAGGCCGCTTTCATCTCGCCCTGCGCGCTGGGAGGGAGGAAGCTTCGCTTCTGCTCCTCCGTTCCTCCCAGGACAATCGGCTGCGTGGGAAGGGCTGAGAGGAGGAGGATCAGCCCCGAGGAGCAGCAGTACTTCGCCACCTCCTCAACCGCCAGGGCCAGGGCGAGGAAGCCGGCGCCGCTTCCCCCGTACTCCCTGGGGATAGTCAGGCCCATCAGGCCCGCCTCCCGGAAGAGCTGGAATATGTCGTGAGGATACTCCTCCTTCTCGTCGACCGCCGCCGCCCGCGGGGCGATGCGCTCCCGGGCGATGCGCCGCGCCGTATCACGGATCAGTCTGTGCTCTTCAGAAAGCTGGAAATCCATACGGAGCACTCCTCCTTCGAGGGAATGAGGCTGTCGGCGCGTCGATGAGACGCGTCGTCGTCGTCGCCCTGGCTTGACGCTCAGCGATGTCCACTCCTAAAATAGACTCACAACCGCATACAGTAAACGCTCTTATCAAGAGTGGTGGAGGGCCCGGCCCGACGAAGCCCGGCAACCAGTCTGGGGAACCCAGCAAGGACCGTTTCTCCCCCGATATGGTGCCAAGTCCGACCCTCGTGACTGAGGGAAAGATGAGAGTTGGTTTCGCAGAACTTCTCACACCACGAGGAGTTTTTTGTTGCCTCCCACCAGAGA